>DATMIP010000158.1:0-46642 GCA_035554515.1 Sphingomonas sp.
GACGGCAGCGAAACCTTTTCGATCGACGATGTCGCGGGGCTGCGCCCGCGGCAGATGGTGAAGGTGAGACTGAAGCGTGCCGACGGGAGCGAGGAAGCGTTCGAAGCCCGGTGCCGGATCGATACCGTGAACGAGCTCGACTATTTCCTGAACGGCGGAATTCTCCCGTATGTTCTGCGCAAGCTCGCGGCGTAGGATCTGCGCCAGCGGGCCGACTTGCCGTAAGAAATGAATTAAGCCCGGGCCGCGCGAGGCGGCCCGGGCTCCCCCATCAAAGCGAGCATTCTTCAGGCGAAGAGCGCATCTCCCTGCTTGCGACGGCGGAGTGCGGCACCCAGCGCACCGAAGCCGGCTACCATCATCGCCCAGCTTGCGGGCTCGGGCACGGGAGCGCTGGTAAGATAACCCTGCATCTGGTTGCCATGGCCGGGATCCAGCACGCCGAGCGCATAGCCCGCCGTCGAGGTGGCGGGAGCTGCGCTGAGCCATGCATTGGCGAGGCCTACGGCGTCGGGGCCGCTCCAGAGCGATACGTTGAAATTACCGCTCGACACGTCCCAATTGTTGCCCGTCTCGTTCAGGATTTCCCAGATACCCAGCTGTGCCGCGGCCGATGTGAGCTGGTTCGTGATGCCCTGACCCTGCGCGTAGACCATGAATTTGAGCATGTCGTGGAGCTGGGATGCGCTGTACGTGACTTGCGCGACGCCCCCCGGTGCGGTGATGTAGGATAGCGGCTGATCGACGAAGACGCCGGATGCGAGCCAATGTATCGCGTCGATGCAGAAGACGGGCATGTCGCTGAGCGTGCCGACGGGCGTGTCCGACCGCTGGCCTCGCAGAAGAATCCTGCCGATAGCGGCCGATTCGGTAACGCCCTGGCTCACGATGTTGACGGTGCCGTTGATGCTGCCGACAGATCCGTCGATCCACGCCGACCCGCCGGGGACGGTCGTATCGATCGAAAAGCTGGTCGCTGAAGCAGTCGTGGCGCAGAGCAGCGCGCCAGCGGCGATGAATACCGAACGAACAAAAGCATTACGCATGTTACAGTCCTTACTAGGCGACAATACGGGTGTCGCTCCGGTCAACATTATTGCTTTTGGTCTGTTGACCGTCAGGACCTCAGGCCGCGAACGACTGTAGGAAACCAAACGTCTCTGCCTTGATCGTGAACTATCGTGCAGAAGCGGTAATAGCAATGGTGATAGATAGTTAACGCTACTGATGAATCAATTTGTTACATTGAGATCGGACGGGCAAGAGCGTCGGCAAGCCATTGGGGAATGATTAACGATAGTTCCGACACCGTGGCGCCGTCCGGAAGAATCCGATCGACGGGCAGACGGACTACGGCCAAGCCAAGATCCGGGTAATAGACAGAGGCGGCCGGCCCGGGATCGCTTGCGATACGTTGGACCACAAGCCGGCGATTGACTTTCTGACGCCAGTTCATCCGCGCGGTATTTTCCTGGCCGACATAACAACCTTTGGAAAAACTGACGCCGTTCAGCTCGGCGGCATTGGCTTCGAGCCACAAGGTCTTCTCGGCGCCCAATTCCGCGATACCCTCCACGACACCAAGCTCGAGCCGGTGCCTGTGCCAGCCGGCGGCGGGCGCATCCGGCGGGCCGATCCAGCGGCGCCCCAATGCGGCGAGCCGGGGATCGGGTACTCCACGATCGCCCGTTGCGGACCAATGGACGGCAAGATCATCGTCGATCCCGATGCGGATCGGGCGCCGCAAGCGGTATAGTGCGAGGCGTCGGATGAGGGCATCGGCCTGGCCGCGCTCGCAATCGATCAGCAAATCCTGCCCGTCCTCCCATATCAGGAAATCGAACAAGGCCTTGCCCTGCGCGCTGAGCAGGCCGGCCCAGACCGGCAGCGGCCCCATGACGTCATTGGTCACCAGCCCCTGAAGAAAGCCGCGCAAGTCCTCTCCAGACAGTCGGACGAGAGCGCGGTCGGCGAGGGTGGTAGCGGTCATGCGAGCGAGGTAGGGATGCGGCGCCCAGATGCCAACGGAGTCGCTTGTGACAAGCTATGACCTTCTTTTGAAGAACGGGACGGTCTGGACGCCGGGCGGCCCGATCGAGGCCTCGGTTGGCATCCGCGACGGTCGCATCGCGGCGATTGGCGAAGCTGGCGATGCCGGCGAAACGATTGACTGTACCGGCCTCACCATTCTGCCGGGGGTAGTCGACAGCCAGGTCCACTTCCGCGAGCCCGGGCTCGAAGCGAAAGAGGATCTGGAAAGCGGCAGCCGCGCCGCCGTGCTTGGCGGTGTGGTGGCGGTATTTGAGATGCCGAACACCAAACCCAATACCGATACGGAGGCCGCGCTCGCCGACAAGCTTGCTCGCGCCGAGGACCGCATGTGGTGCGACCACGCATTCTATGTTGGCGCGACCAGCGCCAATGCGGACATGCTGGGTGAACTCGAACGCCTGCCGGGCGCTGCGGGAATCAAGATTTTCATGGGATCGTCGACCGGCGACCTGCTCGTGTCCGAGGATGGGGAACTGGCGCGCGTGCTGGCGTCGGGCCGTCGCCGCGTCGCGGTTCACGCGGAAGACGAGCCGCGCATGATCGCCCGGATGAACGAGCGCGTGGCGGGCGACCCGTCATCGCATCCGGTGTGGCGCGATGACGAGAGCGCGATATTGGCGACGCGGCGCATATTGCGGTTGGCACGCGCGGCGCGGCGCCCGGTGCATGTCCTTCACGTTACCACGCCGGCCGAGCTCGAGTTGATTGCCGCGAACAAGGATATCGCGACCTGCGAGGTGACGCCGCAGCATCTCACGCTGGCCGGCGAGGAAGCCTATCCGCGGCTTGGCACCTATGCCCAGATGAACCCGCCGATCCGCTCGGCAGCTCATCGCGAGGGGCTGTGGGCGTGGCTCAACCAGGGCGTACCCGACGTGCTCGGCTCGGATCATGCGCCACACACGAAAGAGGAGAAGGCGAAGACCTATCCCGACTCGCCGAGCGGCATGCCCGGGGTACAGACCTTGCTGCCGCTGATGCTCAACCATGTCGCGCACGGCCGGCTGAGCCTGCAGCGGCTGGTGGAACTGACGTCGGCCGGCCCGCAGCGCGTTTTCGGAATGACCGCCAAGGGGCGGATCGCTGCCGGATATGATGCCGATTTCACGCTGGTCGACCTCAAGGCGAAATGGACGATCGAGGAAAATTGGCTCGCCTCGCGCTGCGGCTGGTCGCCGTTCACCGGGATGGAGATTACCGGCAGACCGGTCGGAACGATCGTCCGCGGTCGCGTCGTGATGCGTGACGGCGGCCTCGCGGCGAAGGCAATCGGCAGGCCGATAAGGTTCGACTCGGCGGCCTGGGAGGAACACCACGGCGATCGGTGATGCGACACGTCATGTCGGCATGATGACGGGCAAATCGAACGCCGCTATGGGGCGGGGATGAGCGATACCACCCCCACTCCGCCCGACCGGCTATCGGTCGATCCCCGCAGCAGCCATTATGATGCGGACGCGCTCGCGCGCGGCGTCGGAATCATGTTCAACGGGCAGGAACGCTTCAACGTCGAGGAATATTGCGTGAGCGAGGGCTGGGTCCGCGTGGCCATGGCCAAGACCCGCGACCGCAAAGGCAACCCGCTGACGATGAAGCTCAACGGCAATGTCGAACCCTTCTATCGCGACAGCGCTCCCGAATCGGAACAGGTCTGAATCCTGATCGTTGCGGTTCCGTAGCGTGCCCGTCCCGGAGCACGCGCGGGAGAGTGTCGATGGGCAAGGGATTGATCCTGTGGCTGCTGGGTGTCCCGGGAATTGTCGTGATTGGATTGCTGCTGTTCCACGTAATTTAGGGGCATTTTGACATGGCCAAGGACGGCGAGACCGAGGCCGATCTGACCGGCGGCGAGCCACGGCGCCGGCCGCGCCACCAGCCGCTGGAAGTCGGCGGGCGCCGCTTGAGCCCCTCCACGCTCATGATGGGGCACGGGTTCGATCCGGCCTTGTCCGAAGGATCGCTCAAGCCGCCCGTTTTCCTGACTTCGACCTATGTTTTCGAAAGCGCCGCCGCAGGCAAACGTCATTTCGAAGGCGTTACGGGCAAGCGCCCCGGCGGGTCCGAAGGCCTGGTCTATTCGCGCTTCAACGGGCCGAATCAGGAGATATTGGAAGATCGGCTGGGCATCTGGGAAGAGGCGGAGGATGCACTCACCTTTTCGTCGGGCATGGCTGCGATCGCGACCGTATTGCTCGCTTTGGTGCGGCCGGGAGACACGATCGTCCATTCGGCACCGCTTTATGCCGCGACCGAGACCCTGATCGGCAAGATATTGGGTCGTTTCGGCGTGCACTGGCTCGATTTTCCCGCGGGCGCGACCCGGGAGGAGATCGACGCTGTGCTCATCAAGGCGAGTGCGAGCGGGAGGGTGCCGCTCATCTATCTCGAAAGCCCGGCCAACCCCACCAACGCGCTGGTCGATATAGCGGCGGTATCGGAATCGCGCGATGCCCTGTTCAAGAGCGAACAACCGCTGATCGTGATCGACAATACTTTCCTGGGGCCCTTGTGGCAGCAGCCCCTGAAGCATGGCGCCGACATCGTCATTTACAGCCTCACCAAATATGCCGGTGGCCACAGCGATCTGGTCGCCGGCGGGGCGGTCGGCTCGAAGGCGGCGATCAACCCGATTCGGCTAATGCGCAACACGATCGGTACGATCCTCGATCCGCATCCGGCCTGGATGCTGTTGCGCAGCCTCGAAACGCTCGAGCTGCGCATGAGCCGCGCGGGCGAGAATGCGGCGAAGGTCTGCGCATGGCTACGTGGCCATGCCAAGGTCGAGCATGTCGGCTATCTTGGATTCCTGGAGGAAGGATCGCGCCAGGCCGACATCTACAATCGCCATTGTTCAGGCGCGGGATCGACCTTTTCGCTTTACCTGAAGGGCGGCGAACCGGAAGCGTTCCGGTTTCTCGATGCGCTTACGATCGCAAAGCTCGCCGTCAGCCTCGGCGGTACCGAGACGCTGGCGAGTCATCCGGCCGGAATGACGCATCTATCGGTGCCTCAGGCGCGCAAGGATGCGCTCGGGATCGGCGACAATCTCGTCCGCATCTCGATCGGGGTCGAGAATGCGGACGATCTCATTGCCGATTTCGAACAGGCCCTGGCTGCGATTTAGGGGCTTTCGACAAAAGTCTGAGCCCGATGATGTTGATCGGGCCGTCATCCCACGATCGGACGACATATCGCCCGCGATGCAGCTCCTGCAGGAAGGCATCGCCCGGATCGTAGGTTGGCGCGCCGAGGCGCAGCAGCCAGATGGTGGGCACGGCGCGGGTGGCGGGCTCCTCCGCGATCGCGCGTAGTTCGGCGCGCGGCAGGGAGACGACGCCGCGGCTTCCTGTGGGATAGCGGCCGCCCATCACGTCGAAGGTTGGGACAGCGGTAGGGATCGCGCGGATCGGATACGCCAGCCCCTTGTCGCGCAACGCGTAATGGAGCGGCAGCGCTCCTTCGTTCGGATAAGCGAAAATCTGATCCCCTGGCTGAAATTTCGGCGCCAGCCAGGCTAATGCGGGATACCAATTCTGGGTCGGACCGCTGAGACGCGCCTGCAGATCGGCAGTAAACAACGCCGCGCCGATCATCGACGCGCCTCCCAGCCCGAGGATGCGGCCCTTGCCGTCCCACGCCGCCGCGCCGATCGCGAGCAGCAGGATGGCCGGCACAACGACCGGCGTCATCGTCCGCGTGATGAACACCGGCGTGATGGTAAGCGAGATCGCCACCGATAATATCACCGGCAGCAAGGCAAGCGTCAGCAATATCACCGCGAGCCTGATGCCGATACGCGTACGTTTCAGCGCCGCCAACGCCAGTCCGGCCAGCAGCACTCCCCCTAATCCGGCCAAGTCCGGCGCGGCGTAAAGCGTGGCGATATGATCGACGAATCCTCTGTCGAGCGAAAAACGAAGCCAAGTCGATGCTACCCAGGTTGGCGCCTGATCGTGGAGGATGATAAGGCCGGGAAGATAGCACAAGGCCAGCAGCGCGTGTCCGCCGATCAGCCATGGCCAGGCGCCGGGGGTAGGGAAGGGCCGCGACATCGCGACGGCAAAGGCGATGACGAGCGACAGTCCAAAAAGGGGGCCGAGGCTGTGCAGCCAGAGCATCGCCTCTACGAGCAACAGGTAAGTGGCGTACTCTCCAAGCGCCAGCGGGCGTCCCTCATCGCGTTGCCGTCCGAGCCGCAGCATTACCAGGATTGCTGCGGCAAAAACGAAGACCATGATCGGGTAAGGCCGGACCTGGCGGCTCATCTCCACCAGCGCCATCGAAAGGGAGGCCAGACCGAATGAGACGAGGCATAGCCGCGAACGCCGGGCGTCGCGCCACCCAAGCCAGGCCGCTACCTCGCTCGCCGCTAGCGCCGCTACGGGTGGCGTGGCAAAGCCGGCGAGCAATCCCGGCAGGCGGAGCGCAAACAGGCCGTTTCCGAAGAGGCCAACCCACAGGTGCAGCAACGAATAATAGAAAGGCGGGTGCGTTTCATAGCGCGGCACGACATGCCAAAGGAACGTGAAATCATGGTCGGCGGCATATGCGCTATAGGCCTCGTCGAGCCATAAGGGCTCGCTGCCGATTGCCCACGCGCGTACCGCCACACCGGCCAGCCCAAGCAGCGCTGCCGCCGCCCAATATCTTTTCTGATCGCGCATCGTCCGCAGGATTAGACAAGATACAGGCACTTGTCGTGTCGGCTGACCACGCCATAAGGGCGACACATGTTTCGCTCGGGGCTCCCACAAGTCGACACGCCTGCCGGCTGGTGGAACAGCAGGTGGTTTCTCTGCGCGCTGGTGCTGCTGGCGACGGTGCCGCTGCTGGTTCCGGCGGTCCCCCCGCTGACCGATCTGCCCGAACATATGGGGCGTTACCGCATTCAGCTGTCGGATCCGTCATCGCCGCTGCGTGCACAATATTTCGATTTCCATTGGGCATTCATCGCAAATCTTGGCGTCGATCTGCTGGTCGTGCCGCTTGAGCCCCTGTTTGGGCTCGAACTTGCGGTCAAGCTGATCGTGATCGCCATCGTCGTGCTGACGGTGACCGGCATTTTATGGATCGCACGCGAGGCGCATGGGCGTGTCCCGCCCACCGTCCTGTTCGCCTTGCCGCTGGCCTATAATTTCCCGTTGCTGTGGGGCTTCCTCAATTTCCTGTTGTCGATGGCGCTCGCGCTCAACGCTTATGCCTTGTGGCTGCGTCTGGGGCGGCAACAGCGTTGGCGGCTGCGGCATGCCTTGTTCGTGCCGATCGGACTGATCCTGACGGTTGCGCATATATTTGGTTGGGCGGTCTTGTGCCTGCTTGCCTATGGCGCGGAAGTTATCCGCGCGCGCGATGCCGGGCATAAATTGCTCCCGAGCCTGTGGGAGGGCGGCCTTTCCTGTCTGTCGCTGGCGCCGCCTTTACTGCTGCTGGTCGCCTGGCGGAGCGGCGATGCCAACGGCCAGAATGTCGACTGGTTCTTCTGGCGAGCCAAATATGTCTACATGATCTCGATCCTGCGCAACAGCTCGATGCAGCTCGATCTGGCGAATGTCTATGTGCTGTGGGCGCTCGTTGCATTTGGCTTGGGCGGCGTATGGGTGCGGATGAACCGTACGCTCGGCGTCGCGGCGCTGATGCTGATCTTCGCCTATATATTGCTCCCACGGATCCTGCTGGGTTCGGCCTATGCCGACATGCGGCTGGCGCCTTACGTGATGCTGGTGGCCGTGACCGCGATCGCGCTCAAAAGTCAGTCCCGGCGGCAGGCCGCAATCGTCGCTGCTGTTGCAACCGCGATTTTCGTGGGGCGGATCGCAATCCTCACGACCAGCTTCGCCGAACATGACCGCGCCAATATGCGGCAATTGGCCGCGCTCGATCATGTCCGACCCGGCAGCCGGGTGTTCGTCGAGGTATTTCTACCATGTCTCGGCCGCTGGGAAACGAGCCGGATGGACCATCTCGGCGCCATGGCTATCGTGCGCCGCGGGGCTTTCGCCAACGGCCAGTGGACCGATCCCGGCGCGCAATTGGTGCGCATCAAATATGCGCCCGCCAAGGGATTTGCCGAAGATCCAACCGAGATTTTACGTCCGAACTGGTGCCGTGATCGACGGTCAAAAACTTATCCGGAGGGGTTGAACGCGTTGCCCCGGCACGCTTTCGATTATGTCTGGCTGATCGATATGCCGCGCAACCGCTGGAACAGCTTTCCCGGCCTCGAGCCGATCTGGAACGGCGGCAAAAGCGGTATACTCTACCGCGTGCTGCCGCCCTCCACGGGCTCGGCGACCAGCGCCAGCGAGACGCCGGCGGGAAACAGCCCGCGCACGGCGGCATGACGCTCCCAACCGAACAGAGCCGCGAGCAAGCGGTTTACCGGCGGGGAGGGAATCCGGTCCTCGTCACCGCCAGTGCGACCGAGCAGGCGATTCAATAGTCGCACGCCGACGATCGCGGGTAATAACAGCGTGTTGAAGGCGCCGCGATGAAGCTTCCTGAAGCCCGCCGCGCGCACCACATGCTCGAGCGTGCGCACCGTATAGCGTCGCTGATGGTGGTGGGCGACATCGTGCCCGCTCCATAGAGAGGGCATGGCCGGCACAGCCAGCAGCAACCGACCGCCCGGCGCCAATTTGGGTTTGAGCGCTACGAGCGCGCCCAAATCGTCCGGGATATGTTCCAGGACGTCGAGCAGCACGATCAGGTCGTAATATCCGTCCTCCAGCTGCACGTCGGGAAGGTAACCGCCCTTTATCGCCAGTCCCGTGCGGTTGGCGGCAAACGCCCGCGCGTGATCATCGGGCTCTACGGCATCGACCATACCAAATTGCTGGAGCATCGCTATGTTCGATCCGGTGCCGCACCCGACCTCAAGAATCCTGAGCGGCTCAGGCTTGGGCCGGAAGCGCTGGATGAGCGCCGACAGAATGCGACGGCGACCGACGAACCACCAATGATCGCGATCGATTTCGGCCATCCGATCGTAAACATGACGTTCCATCAGATATCGTCGCCTGCGTCGCCGATCCGTTCACGCACGACGTAGATTGGACGGCGTTTTGTCTCCACCAGGATGCGGCCCACATATTCGCCCAAAATCCCCAGCGAAAGCAGCTGCACTCCGCCGAGGAAGAGCACGGCGACCATCATCGAGGCGTAACCGGCTACGTCGATCCCATAGAGAACGACCCGGCCGATCAGATAAAGCGCGTAGAGCAACGCGATCGCGGCGATGACGAAGCCGATATAGGACCAGACGCGCAATGGCGCAGTGGAGGCCGACGTGAGCCCGTCGATCGCGAGCTTCCACAATTTTATGTAGTTGAACTTGGTACGGCCGACGGCGCGCTCGGCGCGGTCATATTCCACGGCTGCCTGTTTGAAGCCGCCCCAGGAAAAAAGCCCTTTCATGAAGCGGTTGCGCTCGGGCATCGCACGGATAACCTCGACGACCTTGCGGTCGAGCAAGCGGAAATCGCCGGCATGTTCGGGTATCTTGTCTTCGCTCAGCCAATTATGCGCGCGATAATAAAGATCGGCGGTGAGCCTTTTGGGAAGGCTGTCCGTCATGCGATTGCGGCGCACGCCGAACACGACTTCGAACCCCAGCCGCCACTTGTCCAGCATCGCACCGATCACCTCGGGCGGATCCTGCAAATCCACGTCGATGGGTATCACGGTCTGGCCGCGTACGTGATCGAGCCCCGCTGAAAGCGCCGCTTCCTTCCCAAAATTGCGCGAAAGCGAAATGCCGATGACGCGCGGATCCGCGCGATGCGCGGCCATGATGGCGGGCAGGGTCGCATCCGAGCTGCCGTCGTCGACGAACAGCATCTCCCACTTTATCGCCCCTCCATCGGGATCGCGCAGACCATCGAGCACCCCGCCTACGCGTGACACGAATGCCTGAATAGCATCCTCCTCGTCCTTGACCGGGACGATTACCGAGATGAGTGGTCGTTGCTGCGCTGCCATGCCCGCTTCTGGCGCACATGAGGTGATAGAAGCAAGGCTCACCGGAACACCCACCAACGGTTGACCACGAAGATCATCGCCGGCGTGACGAGCCAGATCGGCACATAGATGGTCCAGTGGGGCCAGTGCAGCATCTTGTCGAACAGCCAAACCCAGAAACTGTTGAGCGCCAGACTTGGAACTGACGCGAGCAGGAAACGAAGCTGGCTGTGGCGGCCGCGACTCCCATGGTCGCGGAACGTGACGCGGCTATGCAGTACATAGCCAAGCGTCACGGCCGAAAGATAGCCCGCCAGATTGCATAGCTGCGTCGGTAGTCGCGACCAGCTGTCAAGCCCGGCGAATACCAGCGAATATAAACCGGTGACGATGCTGCCATTCACGCCATAGCGTAAGAGTTGCCAGAATATCTCGCGCCGCTCCGCAATCGCAACCATCTCAGAATACGCCCCCGCAAGCCCGTACAATGCCGCGGAAGCTCGGCGCTTCCCCGGCGAACGACGAGGCTCTAGAGCCCCGCCACCTGTGAGGGAATAGCGGTGATCGGCGATACCAACAAACCAACCCATTGGCGGCGCTGGTTTCTGCTCATCTGGGCAGGCGCGGCCGCTTATATGCTCTACGATCGGTGGAACGCGATCCACTGGTTCGCGCTGGGCGATACCGACGACAATCTCCGCTTCGCGCAGGTGCGGGCGCTGATCGAAGGCCAGGGCTGGTACGATCTGCGCCAGCACCGGATCAATCCGCCCCAGGGTATATCCGTCCATTGGTCGCGGCTGGTCGATCTGCCGATCGCGGCGCTGATTCTAGTCCTGCGCCCGCTGTTCGGCGGGCAGGAAGCCGCGCGCTGGGCTTGTGCGATCGCCCCGATACTGGCGTTCGGCGCGGCGCTGTACGGCACGATGCTGACCGCGCGCCGTCTTGTCGATCGCTGGGCTTTCCTGCTCGCCGGCGCGATCCTGGTGTGCGCGAGCACGACCATGCTGATGTTCATGCCGCTGCGCGTCGATCATCATGGCTGGCAGCTGGCGAGCCTGATGGTGACGGTTGCCGGCATGGCCGACGGCAAGGCCTTGCGGGGCGGGCTGACGGCGGGGCTGGCGACGGCCTTTTCGCTAACCATCGGGCTGGAACTGCTGCCTTATCTGACGGTTGCCGGCGCCCTGATCGTGCTGTGGTGGGTGATCGATCGCGGTCAGGCCGAACGGCTGCGTGGCTATGGAGTCAGCCTGGCGGCCGGCGCGGCAATCGGTTACGTCGTGTTCGGCTCGTTCGATAACGCGCAAATGCTGTGCGACGCGCTGACGCCAGTCTATCTATCGACGCTGCTCGGCGCGGGTGCGATCGCCGTGGCGTTCGGATCGCTCCCTTTCGTCCGGCGCCGGCTGCGGATCGTCGCCGCGCTCGCCGGCGCCGCCGCGATCGTCGGGGGTTTCGCCCTTGCCTTCCCGCAATGCCTGGGCCGACCCGAGCATATCTCGCCCGAACTCAATCAATTGTGGTTCAGCCATATCAAGGAGGCCAAACCCCTCTACCAGCACGGCTGGCGTATCGCCTTCCCGACCTTGGCGCTGTCCGTCATCGGTGTTGTCGGATCAGCCTGGGCCTTCTGGCGCGCGCGCGGGACGAGCAAGGCGGTGCCCTGGGCACTGGTCGCGCTTCTATCGTTATTCTCGGCGCTGCTGTTGTTCTGGCAGACGCGCGCCGGGCCGGGATCGCAGATGCTGGGCGTGATCGGCGCGACCGCACTTGGCTGGGCCTTGCTGCAGTGGACGATGGCCCACCGCTATATGCTCGTGCGCGTATTCGGGTCGGTTGGCGCGTTCGTGCTGGTGTCGGGCATGTTCTCCGGCATGATCGTGAAGGCGATCCCCGAGCATCGCGGCAAATATCGCCAGAAGGTCGATATGGCAAACCGCCGCTGCCCGACTTTGCCCGCCTTGCGCCCTATCGGCGCCCTTCCGGCGGCGACAATCCTGACCTTCGACGATCTCGGCCCGCGCCTGATCGCGGTGACGCATCACAGCGCGATCGCGGGGCCTTACCATCGTAACGGCGCAGCGATTCTCGATGTCCAGCATAGCTTCCGCGCCACCGACCCCGAAGTCGCGCATGAGGTGATGCGCCGGCATGGCGCAACCCTGTTGCTGATCTGCCCCGGATTGTCGGAATCGACCGTTTACGCAAGCGAGGCGCCCAAAGGCTTCTACGTGCAATTGGCGAAGGGCCAGGCGCCGGAATGGCTTGCCCCGGTGAAATTGCCGGACGGGTCGCCATTCAAGCTTTGGCGGCGTCTCAACTGAGTCCGGGTCGACCGGCAATCGACCGGATCCGCGGGCTTCCCCATCCGCGGCGGCTGGCGTAACGCGATGACGACGCCCCGCCGAACGACAGGGTGCATCCACAGGGAGGATTGTCCGTGATCGATCGCCGCAGAGCCATGCTTCTGGTCCTTTATGGTGGCGCTATCATCCTGGCTCCCGGCGCGCCTGCGCAGCTTTATAAAGATCCGTCCGCACCGATCGCAGCGCGGGTTTCCGATCTCGTCGGGCGGATGACGCTCGAGGAGAAAGCGGCGCAGATGCAGAACGTCGCGCCCGCCATTCCGCGCCTGGATGTGCCAGCTTACGATTGGTGGAATGAGGCGCTGCATGGTGTTGCTCGCGCCGGAGAGGCCACCATTTTCCCGCAAGCGATCGGCATGGCGGCAACCTGGGACGCGGATTTGGTCCATGCCGAGGGACGCGTCGTGGCTATCGAGGCGCGGGCAAAGTACAATAAGGCCCAACGCGAGGGAAACCGGAATCGCTATTACGGTCTCACCTTCTGGTCGCCCAACATCAATATCTTCCGCGATCCGCGATGGGGTCGCGGGCAGGAAACGCTGGGCGAGGACCCTTATCTGGCGGGCACGTTGGGCACCGAATTCATCCGCGGCGTGCAGGGCAACCATCCCAAATATTTTCAGGCGATCGCGACGCCGAAGCATTTCGCGGTTCATTCGGGCCCCGAACCGCTGCGCCATGGCTTCAACGTCAATCCCAGCCCGCGCGACCTGGCCGAAACCTATCTTCCGCAGTTCCGGCGCGCGATCACCGAAGGCAAGGCTTATTCGCTGATGTGCGCGTATAACGCCGTCGACGGCAAGGCGGCATGCGCCAACGGCACCTTGCTCAACACGATCCTGCGCCGCGATTGGGGTTTCCAGGGGTTCGTGACCTCGGATTGCGGCGCGATCGACGACATCACGACCGGCCATCGCAACACCAGGACCAACGCCGAAGGCGCCGCGCTTTCGGTGAAGATGGGCACCGATACCGGTTGCGACTTCAGGAACGAGATGCTTGATCTGCCGAAGGCCGTCGCGCTCGGCCATATCAGCGAACGCGAAATCGACGTTGCCGTGCGGCGATTGTTCACCGCGCGGATGCGGCTCGGCATGTTCGATCCGCCCGAAATGGTCCCCTTTTCGAGCATCGATATCCGCGAAAATCATTCGGAAGCGCACAAGGAACTCGCCTTGCGTGCGGCCCGCGAATCGATCGTCCTGCTCAAGAATGACGGCGTGCTGCCGCTCGGTGAGCGCAGGATCAAGATTGCCGTAGTTGGCCCGGCGGCGACGTCGCTGATCGGGCTCGAAGGCAATTATATGGGGACGCCGACGACACCGATCCTGCCGCTGGACGGGCTTGAGGAGGCTTTCGGCAAGTCCAATGTCAGCTATGCGCAGGGTGCTCCTTTCACGGCCGAAGTGTCGGTACCGGTGCCACGCACCGCATTCGGCGACGGCCTGACAGCCGTCTTTTTCAACAATACCGATTTTACCGGCCCTCCGGTGGCGACGAAACGCGTGCGCGAGATCGACTTCAACTGGGATGAGATCGCGCCGGCGCCGAGCGTCGACAGCAAGTCCTATTCGGTACGCTGGACGGGCAACATCATCCCGCCCGCGCCGGGCCAATATGAATTCGAGCTCGACATTCACCGGTGCGATATTGGCGACGGGACCGAGCAATATATGCTGCGCATCGAAGGCGCGCCGGACGCGCACGTCGAGTCGCGTTGCGAAGGGCCGAACAAGAAGCGTGAGACCGTGATCATAAGCTTCGCCGACACCCGGCCGCGAGGCCTGACACTCGAATTATCGCACAGATCGGCGCGGTCGGGCAGCGTCAGCCTCTCATGGAAAGCGCCGGCCGCGGCGTTGCGCGACGAGGCAGTCGCCAAGGCGAACGACGCCGATGTCGTTGTCGCTTTCCTCGGCCTGAATGCGTGGCTGGAGGGCGAGGAAATGCCGCTCAAGGTTCCCGGCTTTGAGGGGGGCGACCGCACGAATATCGCGCTGCCCGCGGCGCAACTCGCTATGTTGGATGCCGTGGCGGCGACCGGCAAACCGGTCGTGGTCGTGCTCCAAAGCGGCTCCGCGGTCGCGCTGGGCGGCGACGCCACGAAGGCGCGCGCCATCCTTCAGGCCTGGTACCCCGGCGAACAGGGCGGCCGCGCGATTGCCGATGTGCTGAAGGGGACGGTCAATCCGAGCGGGCGCCTGCCGGTGACTTTCTACAAATCCACCGCGCAGCTGCCGCCATTTGCCGATTATTCGATGAAGAATCGCACCTATCGCTACTTCACGGGCGAGCCGGAATATGCCTTCGGCCACGGGCTGAGCTACGCCAGCTTCGCTTACTCCACGCCGAGCGTCGCTTCACGCAGCGTCGTGGCGGGGCGCGGACAGAGGATCAGCGTTCGCATTCGAAACACCGGGCGCGTAGCCGGCGACGAGGTCGCGCAGCTTTATCTCGCTACGCCGGGGGTCAAGGGTACGCCTCTGCGTTCGCTCAAGGGATATCAGCGGGTTCACCTGAACCCTGGCCAGACCAAGACGGTCACTTTCCAGCTCAGCCCGCGCGATTTGGCCTTTGCCGATGCGAAGGGCGTGATGCGGATCGTGCCGACCACCTACAGCCTGTGGGTTGGCGGAGGGCAGCCGGGCACCGGGGCATCCGGAGCATCGGGCCAGTTCCACATGACGGGCACAAGCATTCTGCCGCGGTGAGGCAGGCCGTGCGGGGTGCAGCATGCCGGCGTCTTCGCTAAAGCCATCGCATGATCCAGATCGGAATCGATTTCGGGGGCACTAAGATCGAGGCGGCGGCGCTCGACCGCGCCGGCGCGTTTGTCATCCGCCAGCGTGTGGCCACGCCGGATAATTATGCCGATGCGATCGAGGCGGTCGCGCAACTCGTAGCCCGGGTGGAGGACGAGGCTGGAACCGCGCGATCGATCGGTATCGGCCTGCCCGGATCGATCTCGCCCCGGACCGGCGCGATGCGCAACGCCAATACCACCTACCTTAATGGATTCTCATTCGGCCAGGATCTCGAGCGCAGGATGGGCCGCCCGGTGCGGCTCGCCAACGATGCCAATTGCCTGGCCTTGTCCGAAGCGCGTGACGGGGCGGCGGCGGGATCGCGTGTCACCTTCGCGATCATCGTCGGTACCGGCTGTGGGGGCGGCGTCGTTGTCGATGGGATGCTGGTCGACGGAGCCAACGGGATCGCCGGTGAGTGGGGCCACATCCCGTTGCCGTGGCCGCGCGACGATGAACTGCCCGCGCCCGATTGCTGGTGCGGGCAGAAAGGCTGCCTCGAACGATGGATATCGGGCACGGGCTTTCGCGACGATTTTGAGCGCCGCGCCGGGAAACGCCCCACGGGCGAAGAGATCGTGGCGCTTTCGCGTGCAGGGGACGCAACGGCACGCGCGACACTGGACGACTATATCGATCGTCTCGGGCGAGGAATGGCGATCATTGCGAACATCGTCGATCCCGATTGTTTCGTCGTTGGAGGCGGCATGTCAAACGTCACGGAAATCTACGACCGGCTGCCCGCTGTCATCAGTCGCCATGCGTTCAGCGACGGCTGGTCAGGCAGGATCGTGCCGGCCAGGTGGGGCGACAGCTCCGGTGTGCGCGGTGCCGCGCAGCTCTGGCCGCCCGCGTAAGGCGCCCCTTCCGGGCAGCCGCGTCGGTGCGGCGTTGATCGTCAGTCAACAGCGGTCTTGCGTCGAGCCGGCAATGCCAGAGCCTGTTTGATCGCTTGCTCGGCGACCGGCGCCATCACCGCATAGCCGGCTCTGGTCGGGTGGACATGATCGGACGACAGCCCTTCGCGCATGCCCAGGCCATCGCCCTTCATCGCGCTCCAATAATCGGCGTAGACACATCCCGAGCGGGCGGCATAGGCTTTCAGCCAGGCGTTCATCGCCGCGATCGCCGCACCGGTATCGAGCCCCGGTTTCCACGGGAACATGTCAGCAGGTGGGATCGACCCGAGGATTACGCGGATGCCGTTCGCATGGGCGAGCTCCACCATCGAGCGGATATTGCTCTGCGTCTCTTCGGGCGTCATCGGCCCGGTGTTGCCGGCAATGTCGTTCGTGCCCGCCATGATGTGGACGATTGCGGGATGAAGATTGATCACGTCCTGGCGGAAGCGAAGCAGCATCTGCGGCGTCGTCTGACCACCGATACCCCGGCCGATCCGCCCCGCTGTGAAGAAGTCTTCGGCGTTGCTCACCCAGCCTTCGGTTATCGAATCGCCCATGAAGATAATGCGGCCCTGATGAGGAGTCGGCATGAGCTTTCCGTTGTCGGCCCGGTAGCGGTTGAGATAGGCAAAGTCGGAGCCGAGACGGTTGTTCCAGTCGACCGACCATTGATTTTTGGGATCGAGCGCGATCTGCGCCGTCGCCGGCTGCACGGCGAGCGTTGCGATCAGAGGCCCTATCCAAAGCCTGTGCATTACCTTCTCCTCGTTTCTCGCTGCGCTTCTACCTCGCCCGGCATGATCAGGATATAATTGTCGCTCGGCAGGACGGACAATAGCTGCGCCCCTCTCGATCCGAACCGCGCCGACCGTCGCAAGGCAGGCCGATCCCGAAAATCCAGTCCCGCAAAGCCCGTCACCGCCTTCAACCGCCACGCGGTGGCATTTGCCGCGTTCGGTCGCTATCTGGGGCCGATGTTGTCGCAAAAGGCCCGCTACGCGCTGCGCGCTCTGCTCCACCTCGTCGAGCATGGCGCATCCCGTACCATTCAGGTCGGCGAAATGGCCGAGATGCAGCTCATTCCCCGCAAATATCTTGAATTCATCATGGTGGATCTCAAGAAAGCGGGGCTGGTGACGAGCCGGCGCGGACCAGGCGGCGGCTATGTCCTGTCGCGCCCCGCTTCGGAAATCACCTTTGTCGAGGTGATACGCGCGATCGATGGGCCGATCGCGCTGGTGCCATGCGCGAGCGAGAATTTTTACGCGCGCTGCGGCGATTGCCATGACGAAGCCACCTGCGCGATCCGGCGGGTACTGGCGCGCGTGCGCGACAGCGCGGTCGCGATACTCGAAAATACGTCGCTGGCGGATGCGGCGCGGCACGAACTGGCGGCCGAAGCGTTTTCGCCGGCCTGAAGGCTTTCCGAGCGGCTTTCGGCGTGTGCGCTTTTGGGGCCACAAGAAAAGCTACGCATCCGCGAGGGTTCTTTCCTATTGTCCAGTAGGTATTAGTGAAATAGGCGTCCTCTCCAGCAACCAGGGAGGTTCTA
The DNA here is from genome assembly GCA_035554515.1 of Sphingomonas sp. GTDB lineage: Bacteria > Pseudomonadota > Alphaproteobacteria > Sphingomonadales > Sphingomonadaceae > Sphingomonas_I. The sequence continues at coordinate 17,636 of DATMIP010000158.1, forward strand.
TGCATCGTCGGGGGTTTATCCTTGCAGTCGCGACCTTAGCGAATGGACTTGCGCCGATCGCGGCCAATGCCGCCGCACCGGTCGAGCTGCTCAACGTAAGTTATGACCCGACGCGCGAATTATATCGCGACATCGACGCCGCATTCGCTGCCCGGTGGAAGGCGAAGACGGGTCAGGTCGTAACGATCAAGCAGAGCCATGGCGGCTCGGGCGCGCAGGCGCGCGCGGTGATCGACGGGCTGCAGGCAGACGTCGTGACGCTGGCATTGGCCGCCGATATCGACGCGATCGCCGAACGGGCAAAGGCGCTTCCGGCCAATTGGCAGACGCGCCTGCCGCAGAATTCGACCCCTTATTATTCCACCATCGTGTTTCTCGTCCGCAAGGGTAACCCGAAGGGCATCCACGATTGGGGCGACCTGATCAAACCGGGCGTGAAGGTGATCACCCCCAATCCGAAGACGTCGGGCGGGGCACGTTGGAACTACCTTGCGGCGTGGGGCTATGCTCAGCGTTCGACCGGCACCGTCGCCGGGGCACGTGATTATCTGACGAAGCTGTTTCGTAACGTCCCGGTGCTCGATAGCGGAGCGCGCGGCGCAACAACGACCTTCGTTCAGCGCGGGCAGGGCGATGTGCTGATCGCGTGGGAGAATGAGGCGTTCCTGGCGACCAATTCGCTGGGCAGGGGCCAGTTTGAGATTGTCGTTCCGTCTATCTCCATCCTGGCCGAACCCCCGGTGGCGGTGGTCGACAAGGTCGTCGATCGCAAGAAGACCCGCACGGTGGCCGAAGAATATCTCAAATTTCTTTATACGCCGGAAGGCCAACAGATTATCGGCAAGAATTTCTACCGCCCGCGCGATCCGGCGGTGGCCGCCCAGTTCAAGAGCCGCTTCGCCAATGTTCAGCTGCTGACGATCGACCGTAATTTTGGAGGCTGGAAGCGCGCTCAGGCGGCGCATTTCAACGATGGCGGCGTATTCGATCAGGTATTCGAAGACGCCAAGAAATGATCACGCGCGGCGAGTCCCGCAGAGGGATCGCCCTGCGTAAAAAGGGGAATTTCCATGATCCGTAATGTTCTGCTCGGCAGCGCCTCGCTGCTCGCCTTCGCCGCGCCGCTGGCTGGGCAAACGCCTACCGATGCGAGCGGCGCCGCGGCGCAGGGTTCGGGGCTCGACACGCTGGTTCCAGCGGGGGACGCTGCCGCTGCGCCAAACGCCGCACCGGCGAAGACGGGAGACGCGGTGCTCGATCGGCTCAACGAACTTGAGGCCAAGGTCAATGCGCTCGAACTGCGCAATCGCCAGCTCGAGGCCGAAGCGGCCGAAACCGTTACCCGTGTCCAGAAGGTCGAGGTGCGCGCCGCGAAGGGCGTCCAGCCGGGCGTGGCACCAACCTTCGGCGATGTCACCGATAGCTTCACCTTCCACCCCCGTGGAACCTTCCAGATCGATCATGCCGGCTATCACGAGCGCGCCGGCGGTTACGATTTCAACAGCGGTACCGATATCCGGCGGGGTCGCTTCGGCTTCGACGGAACCGCATGGAAGGTCTGGAAATACCGGATCGAAGCCGAGTTTGTGAAGAACAATGTCAACCTGCTCGACGCTTATCTCCAATATGTCGGTTTCAAGAATATTGTGCTGACGGTCGGCCAGCACAAGGCGCCCTATGGCCTTGAGGCGAACACCACCGATGCGCTCAACACCTTCCTCGAGCGCGGCATGTTCACCAATGCGTTCGGAGCCGTTGGCGCCGAGCGGCGGGTGGGGGCCAGTTTCGCGTACCAGACGCCGACGATCACCGCGACGATCGGACTGTTCGGTTCGGGCGAAGGCGTGCAACGCAATGCCGCCACGCCGGACGAAGCCTATGGCGTCAACGGACGCGTGACATTCGAGCCGATCCAGGATGTGGGCCGGCTCGTCCATCTCGGCGCCTCGGGCTATCATGTCAGTAATCTTGGCGGCAACAGCGTCACGCTCAGCGACCGGCCGGGCACGCGCGTCGACAATGGCGTGATCGAATCGGTCGTGCTGGGGCCCGTGACGACCGGAACGGCGACGACGCGTGGCGCTCGCGATGCTACCTATTGGGGAGCGGAAGCCGCGTTCGTTTATGGCCCCTTCTCGCTGCAGGGCGAATATGGGCACCTCAATGTCGACCGCTACGACGCGGTCGCATCGGGCAATTTTGACGGTTTCTATGCCTTCGGCACTTTCTTCCTCACCGGCGAAAGCCGCGTGTTCAAAGGCGGCGTCGTTGATCGGGTCAAGCCTTTCAAGGACTTCAATCCCGCAAGCGGCGATTGGGGCGCGTTTGAGCTGGGCGTACGCTATGATCGGCTCGATCTGACCGATCGCGCAATCTCGCCGCTGTCACACCTGGCGACGTCGTGGACGGGCGGACTCAACTGGTATCTGAACCCGAACACGCGGTTCATCTTCAATTATATCCGCTTCAAGGGCACAAATTCGCCGCTGGTCGCGGCGCCGGTTGCCATTAACGGCACGACCGCTAAGGGCGATGCCTACGCGACAAGGTTGCAATTCGACTTCTGATGGCGACAGCATCATTGCCACTGCCGCGAAAAGGCCGGGGAAGGCGTAGATCGCCTCTCCCCGGCCTTCCGCTTACGCTCGGTATCACCATCAGCTGGCTGACGATCCTGCTGCTGCTGCCGCTGGTCGCGCTCTTCCTCAAGTCGGCAACATTGGGCCCCGCGCACTTCGTCGCGGCAGCCTTTTCGCGCCGCGCAATGGCATCCTATCAGCTGAGCTTCGGCGCTGCGCTGGCCGCCGCGGCGATCAATGCGGTCTTCGGCCTGCTGGTGGCGTGGGTTCTCGTTCGCTACCGCTTCCCGGGACGACGCCTTTTCGGCGCGCTGGTCGATCTGCCTTTTGCTTTGCCGACGGCGGTGGCGGGCATCGCGCTCACGGCGGTCTATGCCAATACCGGCTGGGTGGGGAAACCCGCCTCGGGGATCGGCCTGGCGCTCGCCTACAATCCGATCGGGGTCGTGATCGCGCTCACCTTCATCGGCCTGCCGTTCGTGGTCCGCACGGTCGAACCGGTGCTGGCGGATCTGGGCAAGGGAATCGAGGAAGCCGCGGCGACCCTCGGCGCCAATCGTTGGACCATCTTCCGAAGGGTGATCCTCCCGGAAATCCTGCCGGCGCTGATCACCGGCTTCGCGCTCGCATTCGCGCGTGGCGTTGGCGAATATGGCTCGGTCATCTTCATTGCGGGCAATATGCCGTTCAAGTCGGAGATCGCGCCGCTGCTGATCGTCACCAAGCTCGAAGAATATGATTATGCGGGCGCCACCGCGATCGCGACGATATTGTTGCTTTCGAGCCTGGCGCTGCTGCTCCTAATCAACATGTATCAGGGACGCGAGTTGCGGCGGCGGTCGGCATGAGCGCCAAGCTGCGCGCGACGACCGAGGGGGTGGTCACCCGCACCCTGCTGATCCTGGCGGCCGCGACCTATGTCGGGCTGATCCTGCTGCTGCCGCTGGCTTCCGTGTTCATTGAAGCGTTCCGGCACGGGATTGCCGCGTTCAGGGAAGCGGTCCTCGATCCTGATGCTCTTGCCGCGATCAGGCTGACGCTTACCGTGGCCGCGATCGCGGTGCCGATCAACATGGTGTGCGGGGTCGCCGCGGCCTGGGCGGTCACCAAATGCGATTTTCGCGGCAAGAACTTCCTGATGAGCCTGATCGACGTACCATTCTCGATCTCGCCGGTGGTCGCCGGGCTGATGTATCTGCTGCTGTTCGGTGCGCAGGGCTGGTTCGGCGATTGGCTTGCCACGCATGACATTCGCGTCGCCTTCGCGGTCCCGGGAATCGTGCTGGCAACGCTGATCGTCACCCTGCCGTTCGTTGCCCGCGAGCTGATCCCGCTGATGCAGGCGCAGGGCCGCGAAGAAGAGGAAGCAGCGCTTACGCTCGGCGCGCCGGGCTGGCGGATTTTCCTGTGGGTGACCCTGCCCAATATCCGGTGGGCGCTGCTTTATGGCGTATTGCTGACCAACGCGCGCGCGATGGGCGAATTCGGTGCGGTATCGGTCATATCCGGCCATATCCGGGGCGAAACCAACACAATGCCGTTGCAGGTCGAAGTCTTGTACAATGAGTATAATTTCGTCGCGGCTTTCGCGGTCGCCTCGCTGCTGGCGGGGCTTGCGCTGGTAACGCTCGCGCTCAAGACTTTCCTCGAATGGCGCCACAGCGACCAGCTTGCCGCCTCTGGACATTGAATGACCATCACCGTCAGCAATATCGTCAAGGGCTTCGGTAAATATCCGGCCCTCAAGAACGTCTCGCTCGATATCGAGGATGGGGCTTTTGTTGCGCTGCTCGGGCCGTCAGGCTCGGGCAAGACAACCCTGCTGCGCATCATCGCCGGGCTCGAGACCGCCGAAAGCGGGCACGTCCTGTTTGGCGGCGAGGACGTGACCGATCGCGCGCCGCAGGATCGCGGTATCGGCTTTGTCTTCCAGAATTACGCGCTTTTCCGGCACATGACGGTCGCGAACAACATCGCCTTCGGGCTGGAGGTGATGAAGCGTCGCCAGCGCCCCGCTAAGCCCGCGATCAAGGCCCGCGTCGAGGAACTGCTCGAACTGGTCCAGCTCCCTGGCTATGGCGGCCGCTATCCCGCGCAACTGTCGGGGGGGCAGCGTCAACGCGTTGCGCTCGCCCGGGCGCTGGCGCGCGAGCCGCGCATCCTTTTGCTCGACGAGCCTTTTGGCGCGCTGGACGCAAAGGTGCGCCGGGAATTGCGTGAGGCGCTGCGTGAAATCCACGATCGCGTCGGCCTGACATCGATCTTCGTTACGCATGATTATGAAGAGGCGTTCGCGCTTGCGGACAAGGTCGCGATCCTTGGATCGGGCCAGATTGAGCAATATGACGCACCTGACATCATCCGCACCCGGCCGGCATCGGATTATGTCCGCGAATTTCTGAGCTAGCGGTGAAGGCCGGACGGATGGGTAGCCTCTTCCCGTCATCGCGAAGCGCGTAGCGAAGCCTCGATTCCGACCACCAGCTCGGGACTCGATTTGGGCCGGCATTGATTGCATCTCCCGTGCGCGATACATCTCGTGTCCAAAATCCGGGGGGATCAGAATGGCCAGTACGGCAATCGTTTCGAATCCGGAGACCGGCGGAGACGAGCGCTTCTTCCTGCGCGCATCGATCGCCATGACATTGGTGATAGTGGCGGGCTTTTCGCTCCAGCTCGGCATGGGCCGCTCAACATTTTCATCGCCGCCTTTGGTCCATGCGCATGCCATCGTCTTCATGGGCTGGGTGACGATCTTTCTGCTGCAGAACATTTTCGCGGCCGGCGGCAGCATGGCGCTTCACCGCCGCCTCGGCTGGATCGGCGCGGGCTGGATCGTTGCGATGCTTGTGCTGGGATGCATGGTGACGGTCGCGTTGGTGCGGCGCGGCCAGGTGCCGTTCTTCTTCCGGCCGCGGCATTTCCTGATCTTCGATCCTGCGGCGCTGTTCACCTTCGCGGGGCTTACGATTGCCGCCATTCGATTGCGGCGCAGAACGGATTGGCACCGGCGACTGCATTATTGCGCCATGGCGCAGTTGCTGGGGCCCGGTATAGGGCGACTGCTGCCGATGCCGTTGCTTGTTCCGTGGGCTTATGAGGCGACTTTCGTCGGCTCGATGGTCTTTCCGCTGGTTGGCGTGCTGCACGACGTGCGACGCGGATGTCCCGTGCATCCCGCCTGGCGCTGGGGCATTGCGACGATGGTCGTGAGCCTCCTGATGGTGGAGGCGATTACCTATAGCGCGGTGGGGGACGCGATCTATCGGACCGTAGCCGCTGGCTCGCCTGGATCCGCGATACCCTCACGCGAATTCCCGTCCCCGCCGCCGGGCCCCTTGGTGATGGGGGCGCCACGCGCCCTCCTGATTGCGGCGGCGCAATTCGCCCCTTCCGGCTCCCAGGGCCGATAAGGCCATTGTGCATTGCAGCACGAAGGGCCAGATGGGAGTATGCGTGGCTGCGCGTTCGGCGGCCGGGAGTGCGTGATGCGAAGCCTGTCCGATACACTGAAGCGCCTGTCCGCGCTCGCTGCCGAGCGGGCCGCCGCCCCGAAACCGGTTGCGGCCGGCCGGTTGAAGTCGCTTGCCGCGTTCGGAGCCAATCCAGGCGCGCTGGCAGCGAAAACATATATTCCGGACGATCTTGCGCGGGGTGCGCCGCTGGTGGTCGTCCTTCACGGCTGCACCCAGAATGCCGAGGGCTATGATCGCGGTTCGGGCTGGTCGCAGCTCGCGGATCGCTACGGCTTTGCGCTGCTTTTCCCCGAACAGAAGCGCGCCAATAATCCCAATCTGTGCTTCAACTGGTTCCTGCCGGGCGATAGTCGTCGTGACCGGGGTGAGGCGCTTTCGATCAGGCAGATGATCGCGACCGTCGTCAACGAGCACGGGCTTGATCCGAGCCGGATATATGTCACCGGCCTCTCAGCGGGCGGTGCGATGGCATCGGTCTTGCTCGCTTCCTATCCCGAACTGTTCGCCGGTGGCGCTATAATTGCCGGCCTGCCTTATGGCACGGCATCGACCATACCCGAGGCATTCGATCGGATGCGCGGCCATAATCTGCCGGGGGAGGTCGAGCTTTCCCGCCTCGTCCGCGCGGCGTCCAGCCACGGCGGACCGTGGCCAACCATATCGATCTGGCACGGCAGCGCCGATGCGACGGTCGATCCGGCAAACGCTGCCGCGATCGCCAGCCAATGGCGCGCGGTCCACGGTGTCGCGACACAGCCAAGCCGCGTCGAAACCGTCGATACCTATCCCCGCCGCGTGTGGAGCGACGCGGCCGGGCGCGACGTCATCGAGGAATATAGTATTACCGGCATGGGCCACGGCACCCCGCTTGGCACGGACGGCGAGCAGGGATGCGGCGAGGCCGGCGCTTATATGCTCGAAGCGCAAATCTCCTCGACCCATCACATTGCGCGCTTCTGGGGGCTCGACGGAAAAACGAAGGGCAGGGCAGCCATGGCATCCGCCCCGGCGGAGCCGCTGGCCGCGAACGGCCGCCGTTCGGCCGCAAGGCTACCGACGCTCGAAGGCCGGCGCGCCCAGCCTATCGGCCGCACGCCGGGTGCGACGCCCGTCAACCAGATCGGCAAGGTGATTGAAGACGCCCTGCGCGCGGCTGGCCTGATGCGATAAGGGAGAAAGCGGCGGACGGGCGACTGCCCGCACAAGGCGGGCAACCACAAGGGTTTAGCAGCGTTTCATGCCGTGCCGTACTGGTACCTGCAGGAGACATTCATGGCCGACCAACCCGATGCTATCGCCCTCCTGAAGGAGGATCACCGCAAGGTGGAGGATCTTTTCGAGAAATTTGAAACGGCTACTGCCGACGGGACGAAACGGAAGCTCGCGTTGCAGATATGCATGGAACTGACGGTTCATACCGTCATCGAGGAAGAGATTTTCTACCCCGCCTGCAAGGGTGCGGTCGAAGAAGATCTGATCGACGAAGCCTATGTCGAGCATGACGGCGCCAAGGTGCTGATCGCGGAAATCGAGGCCGGCGGGCCTGACGAGCATTATTATGATGCGAAGGTGAAGGTCTTGTCCGAAATGATCGAGCACCATGTCGGAGAAGAGGAAAAGCGCAGCGAAGGGATATTCGCGCAGGCGCGCAAGGCCGGGCTCGACATGGACGCGCTGGGCGCCAGCATGGCGGCGCGAAAGAAGGATCTGATCGCAGCCTACAAGGCGAACGGTCTGCCGACGCCCGAAACTTCGACCTTCGAGGCAACGACGCTGGCGTAAAGTCGGACTGCGTCGGCATCGCGTGCGGCGACGTCCCGCATGCCGCGCGCGGGGCATTGAAAAGCGGCCGGGAAATGCAACATATTATGCGCCCGGTCGCCCGCTCCCCCCGCGGCCGGCCATGAGGATCGCGATGTACCGTTCATTCACCCCCTTGATGGCCGCGATGCTCGCGGCAACCGGCCTGTCCGCGGCGCCCGCAGTTCGCGTCAACCAGGCGGGCGAGGCAAAACTCGCCAAGCTGCTGGAGGGCCGGATCGCCGGCAAGCCGACCAGCTGCGTGCAGAATTACGATCTGCGGTCGAGCCAGATCATTGACGGCACCGCGATCGTCTATGAAGGCGCTGGCCGCACGCTCTACGTCAATCGCCCTGATATTGGGGCGGATTGGTTGCGAAGCGACGATATTCTGGTCACCAAGACCTCGACCAGCCAATTGTGCAGCCTGGACACCGTCCGCCTGGTCTCACAAGGCTCGCACATCGAGCGTGGCTTCGTCGGGCTGGGCAAGTTCGTCCCCTATACCAAGCCGCGCCGGCGCTGATTGCGGTCTTCGCCCGCTACGTGGCGAGCGCGGCGGGCGTGATCCCGGAAGGCCGAATGCGCCGCGATCGGCCAACGGCGCGATGCGCTGCATGGAAGATAAAGGGACATAATACTTAATTCAGGGCAGCAGTTAGCCGGGCCACGGCGCTCGTCACCGACGTGCACAAGGAGGCGACCTGGCGGTTTTCGTGGGATAAAGGCGGCGCCCTCACGATCGATCGGGCGGGTTGATCCGGCCACCGGCGGCCGGGATCCATAAGCCTATGCTTTCAAGCGATATTCTAGACCGCCATCAGCGGTTCGGCCCGCGCGTTGATCTGTTCGATCAGCGCGCGGTGCGTCGGCAGATCGGCGGTCGCGCGCTCGCCGAAATTGCGGATTTTCTGAAACAGTTTCTCGGCCGCACGCACGTTCGGGAAATCGGCGCGGCCGGCCGACAGATCGGTCCGGAATTCCATCCCGTAGAGGATATATTGATAGTTGAAGAAAGCGAAGCTTTCGAGATCGAGGATGAAATCATAGCGGTTGGGCGGGCGGTAGCGCCATTGCTCGAGCAGTTCCTTGAGCCGATCCGGGATGGAGGCCGGGTCGACATTGTCGCGCCAGAAAGGCTCGTCGCGTCGGCTCAGGCAATAATGGAGTTTGAGGAAGGTGATGATATTGTCGAAGCGCGCCGTCATGAGTTCGTTGAAGCGCTTGGCGGGCGCGTCGATCGGCCCATTGTGCGGAAAGAGCTCGGCGATCAGGCTCACCGCTGCCTCGATCAATACCACACCTGTCGATTCCAGCGGCTCGAGAAAGCCCGCCGACAGCCCGACCGCGACGCAATTCCCGATCCATTGCTGTTCGCGATAGCCGGGCTCGAAACAAATGAGCCGCGGTGAAAGCTCGTCGCTGCGCGCGCCGACATAAGCGCGCAGCACATCGGCCGCGACCGCGTCATCCATATGCGCGCTTGAATAGACGGTGCCGATTCCGCGTGCGCCGGCCAGGCCGATATCCCAGGTCCACCCGGCCGGATGCGCAGCGGCAATGGTGACGCTTTCCAGCGGCGCGTCGGCGCGTTCGTAGGGCAGCTTGCAGGCTAATGCGCGATCGGTGAACAAATATTGCTTGGCCGATTTGAACGGCGATCCCAGCGCGGCGCCAATCAATTCCGCGCGGAATCCGGAACAATCAATGAACAAATCCGCCTGGATGCTGCCCTGAGCGGGGGTGATGACCCGGTCGATCGTCCCGTCGTTCCGCAGCATCACGTCCACCACCCGATCGGTGATGTGGGTCACGCCAAGCCCGGTCGCGCACTCCGCCAGCACCTGACCGAGCAGCCCCGCGTCGAAATGATAGGCGTAGCTCAGGGGGCCTGTATATTCGCCCTCGCCAGGCCGCTTGGGCCCGCGCTGCGCTTCGGCCACGCGATTCTGGATCGTGACCGCTTCGGCGAAGGGCGGACGCGTCTTTTCATCCTGGAGCAGCCAATAGGGCACCAGGCTCGCCTCCCCGGTGTAGAAAGGCGCTTCGAACGGGTGAAGGAAATGACTATGCTCGCCATCCCTGGGCGTGTGCAACCAATCGTCGAAACGAATACCCTGCTTGAAGGTGGCGCTTGTCCCCCGGATGAAGCGTGTCTCGTCAATTCCGAGAAATTGCAGCGTCGTGCGCATCGTGGGGAACGCCCCTTCGCCCACGCCGATCGTGCCGATATCGGGCGATTCCAGTAATGCTATCTCGAGATAAGGATGATTGGGGAGATCGAGGAACCTGGCGAGATAGGCGGCCGTCAGCCAGCCGGCAGTCCCGCCGCCGACGATCAGGATAGCACGCTTTCGATCCATCTCGTTCACGCCCTCACGAACAGATTCTTGAGCCACAACGGGCCGGTCCGCCCGGCCTGCCGCCAGTCGGTATCCTCGTCCTCCGCAGCCGTGTATCCCCAGGGATTGAAGAGCTTCACGCGTCCCGCCTTGAACGCCGCGGTCTGGCGTGTGACCAGGGTGAGCCGGTTCTCGATCGCCGTGGCCGCGAGCAGGCCGTCGCGTGTATCGGCGTAGGGCAGCTGCGCGCGACGCCGCGCTATCGCAGCGTCGACCGGCAGGATGCGGCCGTCGAAGGCGATCAGGACCCTGTCGTCGATCCATTCCTTCAAGGCGGCGCCGGCCGCCTTGTCGCGCCCCGCGATCCGCGCGGCGCCACTTTCCAGTTCAAGCAACGTGAGCACGGACACGAACAGGTTCTGCCGCGAAACGCCGGCGGCCCATTTGGCAAGCCCGGCGTCCGTGCGTCCGCTTTTCGCGTTGCGAAGTTCGAGCACGACATCGGTATCGAGCAGGAACATCAGCGTAGCGCCGGCCGGCGGCCCCACGCCTCCGGCCGCATTTGATCAGCCCCGATTTCGACAGGCGTGGGCATGGCGAGCAGATCGACGATAGTCTCGGTCTGCCCGGTAAGATGGCGGAAGGATTCGATGCTCATCAGTACATGGGTCGGTTTGCCGCGGTCGGTTACGAACACCGGCTCGATTCGCGCGGCACGCTTGGCATTGCTCACATCCTGATTGAAGTCGCGGCTGCTGACTACCTTCATAGCACCCCCGTCTTGAACCTACATATCTACAAATCAGCAGTATGATATGTAGGCACGTTACTACTTTGTAGCGTTAGCGCAACAGCTTTGCCGGACGACCGCGAAATCGTGCGTCGCCCTTCCGATTTCCGGTTGCAGGGGCCGGCAAAATACAGGTTCCTTGAAGCAACGCACCGGTGAAACGGGCAAGAACGGGCGTATCAGGAGGGGAATGCGCGATGATGAACGAGATCATGGACAGCCTGTATGCAACCATAGGGGGGTTGTTGTCCGCGCACGGCCCCGCGATGGTCGAGGGCGGCCCGAAAACCTATGCGCCGGGCGATTTCAGCGTCCATTTCTTCCTCCAACTGGCGATTATCATCCTTGCCTGCCGGGTGGTGGGCTGGCTTGGCCAGAAGTATCTCGCCCAGCCGCAGGTGGTGGGTGAGATGATCGCCGGCGTGGTCCTTGGCCCGTCGCTGATCGGTCTGATCTGGCCCGATCTTCAGTCCGCCTTGTTCCCCAAGGAGACCAAGACCATACTCTACGTCGGAGCGCAGTTCGGCGTGGGACTTTATATGTTCCTGGTCGGCACGACCCTTCAGCTTGATCATTTCAAGTCGAAGGCACGCAGCGCGTTCGGGGTTTCGCTGGCCGGAATCGCGGCGCCCTTCGCGTTTGCGGTACTGATCACACCCTTCCTGCTCACCATTCCGGGCCTCTTCGCGGACGGGATCAGCCGCTTCAACGCCACCTTGTTCATCGGTGCCTGCATCGCGCTCACCGCCTTTCCCATGCTTGCGCGCATCATCAACGAACGGGGTCTTTCCAATAGCTCGCTCGGTACGCTTTCGCTGACGGCGGGTGCCTTCGACGATGCTTGTTCATGGTGCATCCTGGCGATCGTCCTCGCGACTTTCGGGGCGGGGCCGGGCGTCGCCGTGCTCGCGATTGGCGGCGGAATCGCTTATGCCGTTTTTCTGGTCCTGTTCGGCCGCAGACTGCTCGCGCCGCTCGGTGCGGCCGTGGAACGCAAGGGTGAGATGAGCACTACGGTGCTGGCTATCACGATGATGCTGTTCTGCCTTTCCGCCTTTTTCATGGACGCGATCGGCATCCACGCCATCTTCGGCGGCTTCATTCTCGGCGCGGTCATGCCGCGCGGCCTGTTCGTGACCGAGCTCAAGAGGAAGGTCGAGCCGCTCGCGGTCGTGCTGCTGCTGCCCATGTTCTTCACCTATTCGGGGCTCAATACCCGCATGGACATGGTCAATTCGCCTATGCTCCTGCTGATCGCACTTGGTATCCTGCTGGTGTCGATCGCGGCCAAGTTCGGGGCCTGTTACGCCGCTGCCCGGATCGCCGGGGAGGATAATCGCACCGCGCTTGGCATCGGCGCGCTCATGAACTCGCGCGGACTGATGGAACTGATCATCATCAATATCGGCCTGCAAAAAGGCATAATCGGCCCGACCTTGTTCGCGATGATGGTGCTGATGGCAATCGTGACCACCGTGATGGCGACCCCGCTGTTCGAGCTGGTCTACGGCCGCAAGGCGCGCGCCACCGGAGAGCTTGGCGCGGTTCCTGGCGATCTTGCCGCCCAACCGACCTGACCCCCCGCCTAGGCGCTGCTAGCTGGCGCCCGCCCCCGCCCCTTAACAGGGACGGGGGTGCCCTTTTTCGCAGCGGGCAAGCATTCTCAGCGGCTCACTTTTTTCCAGTCGAGCAGCTTGTCGACCGTCGCGACCACGGTCGGGTGATAATTTGGACGGGCGGTCGTGTAGATGCGCCGCGCGATCGGGCCGCCCCAATCACCTTCGGCCTTGAGTCCGCGATAGAGCGGGTAGATTAACAGCCCCCGGCCGACGCGGGGCAGATATTCGGCGAGCGAGGGCGTTGCCGCATCATAATGGTTGGCGATAGCAAGAACGAGCCAGGCGGAGCGGACATAAGCATTCGCAGAGGCCGACAGGCCGAGATCCCTGTCCAGCTCCGCCAGGCGTTCGGGCGATTGCTCGCGCGGCAGGCGATTGAGGAAGCGCAGCCATTCCTGTGTGGACCAACGTGACGCGTCGATCGCCTTGATCGGGGCGCCGGCATTTACCTGCTCGAGCGTCTCATCGATCTTGGCGAGCGTTGCCGACTGGATATGGACGGCGTTGGCCGGAAGCCCCGGCTTGTAGACCCACTCGTCAAGATCGAGCTGATCCTCGAGGCTCTTGTCGCCCCGGACCAGATTGGCGCGCAGATCGGCGAGAAAGCCCGCGGTCGTCTGCGGCTGGAAGGCATGACGATCGAAATAAGAGGCCAGATAGGCATCCCAGCGTGGTCGCCCGACCGCGATTTCGATCGTGCGCAGAAAGGTGGAGCCTTTGGTGTAATCGAGCTGCCCATAAGTCGCCTCGGGATCGCCTTGGAGGCGGGTGGCATCGGGCTTGGCCGCTTTCAGGTCGCGCTGCAGATCGTCCCAGGAAAGATCGGCCAGCGTCGCGCTGCGCCCCTTGCCATAGACCTCCTCGTCGATCCGGTTCTCGAAATAGGTGGTGAAGCCTTCGTTGAGCCAGATGTCGGACCAGGTGGCGTTGGTCACCAGATTGCCCGACCAGCTATGGGCCAGCTCGTGTGCGATCACGTCGACGTTGGATTTATCGCCGGTGATTATCGTGGGCGTGGCGAAGGTGAGCGTCGGGTTTTCCATCCCGCCATATGGAAAGGAGGGGGGCAAAACGAGCACGTCGTAGCGACCCCAGCGATAAGGCCCGTAAAGCTTCTCGGCGGCATCAACCATCTTCTCGGTATCGCTGAGCTCGCGCGCCGCGCGATCGAGCATGGCGGGCTCGGTATAGACACCGGTGCGCGGCCCCAGCGGCCGGAAGGCCAGATCCCCGACGGCCAGCGCGATCAGATATGGGGGGACATTATGGTCCATGCGGAAGCGATAGCTGGACCAGCCTTTCTTCGCCGGCACGCCCGCCCGCGTCAGCCGCTTTCCGCTCATCACCGCGACGAGATCGGAGGGCACCGTGATTTTCGCGGTCCAGCTCTGGCGGATGCCGGGGCTGTCCTGGGTAGGAATCCAGCTACGATTATTGATCGACTGACCCTGGCTGTAGAGGTAGGGCTTCTTCTTGCCCGCGGTCAGCGCCGGGGCCAGCCAGCCGAGCGCTCTTGCGTCGGAGCTCGAGCGATATGTGACGATGATCCGACGCGCATTGCCGATTTGCACGGTCAGCGGCGCGCCCATATATTCGTCATGTTTCCCGACCGAATATCTGAGCGGGCGGCCAGCTGCGTCGGTGATGCGCGCGATGACGAGCTTGCTATCATCCAGGACGATTTCTCGTGCGCCCAGGCTGGCGAGGATGTCCAGCGCCGCCGTCCCGCGCATGACGTGCGCGCCAAAATCGGCGGTGAGATCGAGATCCACATGCGTAACGCGCGCGATCTCGGGACGGGCGTAGGATAAGGTATCGCGCGCGTCGGGTGTGGTGAGAATTGGCGAAGGCGCGTCAGGACGGGCGAGGAGCGGAGCAGCGACCATGGCTCCGCCGAGGATCGTGGCGAGAATGCGCATATATGCCTTTCGGGCGTTCGGATATTGCCTGGCCTTGTGGGCCCGACGCTGGCCGCCCGCAAGCGACTGCGACAGAAGCTAACGCAACCTGGAAGATATCGAAAAAGGCCATGTCGCTGATCCCTGCGGCAAGCACCATTCGACCGCCCAAAGGAAACCGGCAAGAGGTTAATGTTCGCGGTGCATCGCGAGCGCCTTGTCGACGGCGGTCGCAAGCGTTTCCATACGATAAGGCTTGCGGACAACGGGGAAGCCCTGCGATCCGGCTGCGGCAAAGGCCTCGCTATAGCCGGTCGTCAGGATGATCGGCAGTTGCGGGCGGCGTTGCTTGAGCTTGCCCGCAAGCTCCACGCCGCTCATGCCGGGCATCACCACGTCGCTGAAGACGATATCATATTGTGCCCCCTCGTCGGAAAGGGAGAGGGCTTCCGGGCCGCTGCGCGCGCGAACGACCTTGTGACCCAATTCGCCGAGCAGAGTTTCGGCAAGATTGCCGACTGCTTCATTGTCCTCCACCAACAGGATGCGACCTGCCGGCCCGTTCGCCGCCATTGCCTGGCCCGTTTGGGCGGATACTGGCAATGGTTCAGCGCTTGCCGGTAGCTCCAGGGTGACGATCGTTCCCTTGCCGACCTCGCTCTCGATCCGTGCTTCGCCGCCCGATTGCGCCGCAAAGCCGTAGACCTGGCTCAGGCCAAGCCCGGTACCCTTTCCGACGACCTTGGTGGTGAAAAAGGGTTCGAAGACGTGTTTGATCTGGTCCGGCCCGATCCCGCTGCCATTGTCCTCGACCGAAATGACCACGGCCGGTCCGCGCTTACCCTCCTTCTGGCCAGTGATGTTGCGCGTACGGATCGTGATCTCACCTCCGCCGGGCATAGCATCGCGCGCATTGATCACGATGTTGAGGATCGCGGCTTCCAACTGCCCCGGATCGACATCGACCGGCAGGAGTGCCTGTTCAAGTTGCGTGCCGAGCCTGATATCGGGGCCCAGGGTGGGCTGGAGCATGTCCAGCATCACCAGGATGCGCCGATTGACGTCCAATATCTCGGGTTTGAGCGGCTGACGGCGCGCGAACGCCAGGAGTTGACCCGTCAACAGCGCGCCGCGGGCCGATGCTTCGATTATCGCGTTGGTGAAGCGCAGGCGTTTCTCCTCCGTCAGGGACGGCCGCAGCAACATTTCGGCCGAACCCTGGACCACTGCCAACAGATTGTTGAAGTCGTGCGCAACCCCACCCGTCAGCTGGCCCATGGCCTGCATCTTCTGCGCCTCTCGAAGCTGTTCTTCTGTGCGTGTGCGTTCCTCGATCTGGAACTGGAGCGCACGATTGGCCTCCGCCAGCGTCCGGTTGACGCGGCGCAACGCAAATTGCCCATAGCCGAGTACGGCGAGCACCAGCGATGTCATCACCACCAGCAGCGCGATCATCGCGTAGCGCGACAAGCGGCGAGCAATCGGATCGATTGTGCCGGCAAGGTAGACTGTCCCGATGCGGGTGCCGCGGCGCATCACCGGCACGGCAGCATGGACGGCGGGGCCATCCAATACGTCGAACCCCGGAAAACGACTGGGCAGGGCGGCCGCCCGCGTATATCCGGCGAGCCGGTCCCCCCGGGAATCATAGATTCCTGCCATTTGCACCTGTGGGTTCAGGCGGAGAGCGTTTGCGGATTCCTGCGCGACGGCCCGATCGCCGAAATCGACCGCGGCGGTGACACTTGCCGCCAGAATCTCCGCTTGCACCTGCATCGCGCCCTGCTGTGCCTGGCGGTAACGCTGTTCGTTCTGGAAGATGATCAGAAGGCCGGCGAGCAGCAAGGCGAGCACAGCCAGCGGGACCAGGGCCGGAACAGCGTAGCGGGTCAGGAAGGGGGTGATCTTCATGAGGGCTGCGGCCTTGGATTGACAATGAGCGCGAGGCTGAGCAAGCGTGCGCTGATCGCAAGATTGGCTTGGGCTGCCTGCGCGTCATCGATGTAGAAGCGGACGCGCCCGTCCTTGAGTGTGAAATGTACTATGCCGCGTTCGGCGCCGAGGGCGGCGTCGGTGACAGTGAGAATCGCTTTTCCGCGGAGGGCATCGCTCATCGCACTGATGCCTTGTGTAGCCGTGCCGCCCAGAAAGGCGATCTGGCAGCCCGCTGCCGCTGCGGTTCCACTAAGCCGGCGTATCAGGAAAGGGTGAAGGTCGACCCGTTGTCCTGCCACAATCTGGTCCAGCTGCCCCCCGAACGGATCGCGGCCGATAATACAGAGCTTGATCGGCTCACTGGGGGCGCCGAGCGCGGCTGGCGGCCACATCACATAAGCAGCGAATTTCGCCAGGAATACGCCCTTTACCTGGTTTTCCAGGGCATGAGACTGCCCCGCCGCCGCCCCTGCGAGCGAAACGGCGCACAGCAGACCCAGGCCATGGAAGATTACACGGAGGCGAGGATTCACCATCGATTCAATTCGCCGCTTATGCCTCTATTATACGTACAGAAAATACGCCACCATTTAAAGATATTTGCGTAGAACGGAGGGTTGATTCGACGAAACATGCGTGGATTTCGTTTTAGATTTTCCAACGGGCTTCAACAGAAAGACTTCTTCTGATCTGAACACCGACCGGCCCGACCTGCAATGTATTCGTTATGGGGCTAAATTCGGTATGACGCTTGTGCAGAAGGTTGGATCCTGTGGCGGAAAACTCAAGCTGATCGGAGACTGCCCAGGCGAGCCGTGCGTTGAGCTCTGTATAAGCGGGTGATGGCGGAGCCGGCAGGGCGCCGATCCGACGAAGTGCGAGATCGAACGAGACGCCGCGGCCTAGATCCATCGCGGAGCGTAGGGAAAGCTGATAGTCGGGATCGTTGCCGGCGATCTGGATTCCACCGAGACGACTGCTGCCGTGCTTGAAGCGCAAATCCTTGTGCAGCCAATTGGCGCCCGCCATCAGCCTCCACCAGCGTGCCGGGCTGTAGTTTGCCCAGAATTCGACCCCGTAAGTCTCCCCCTTCATCCCGTTTTCGAAAGTGATGGGCAGCCCGCCATGCGTATATTCGGCGCTGCGCAGATTAGGGTACAGGTTGTAGAAGGTCGAAACCGAGAAAGAGAGGTCGGGCAGCGGCTGGGCGCGGTAGCCGAGTTCAAAGGCGGTCACCTTGACGGCCTGCATATCGCCGCCTGCCAGCACAACAGTGGGGCCGGAATATTGCGCGGCGTCGCGGTCGATCCGCGACGGTATGCGCACCGCCCGCGATGCGGAAAGCCACAGCAGGCCGGAGTTGGTGATCGGCCACGACAGGCGCATGTTCGGCATGACTTCGAGACCGGTATAGGGTTCGCGCTCCAGCTTGATGCCGGCGGTAAGTTTGAGTCTGTCCGTCAGCGGCAGCGTGTCCTGGAGAAAAAGGTTCCACAGCGTCAGCGTGCGGCTCTGCGGATCGAAGGCGACCGCCTGGACCGGCGAGAGAATGGTCGGGAAATCATCGCGCATCAGCCGATACCCGCCGCCCCAGACGACGACGTGATTGCCCAGCGACACGTTTTGCTGCGCCTGGATGTCGTACGTATCCAGCTTATTTGCGAAATAGCCGGGCACGGAAAACTGCACATGGTCGTAATAAGCCTGAACCTGCAGGCTCGATCCGGAACCCGTATCATGGATCCAGCGGGCGAGGAGATTATGTCCCGACATGGCCTGATGGGGGGAGCTCAGCTGCTGTTCGGCCCCGTCATAAATATCGCCCTGGACCGTGATCGCGTCGTCGGCCGGCTGCCAATCCGCACGAAATCCGCTTTGTATCTTGTGCCATGCGTCCTGCGCCTTGGCGCCGGCGGCGGTAAGGTCGACATTGCGGTGATCGAAGCCGCCAACGTAGAAACGATAGGTGAGATCGTCCGACAATTTTCCACCGTAGCGCAGCCGACCGCGAAGCTCGCTATTGCCGCCGCCAGCTTCCATCGACACGCCCTGCGTATCGCTCGATTTGCGCGTAAGGATGTTGACCACGCCATTGACGGCGTTCGCCCCCCACAAGGTTCCGCCGGGGCCGCTGATAACCTCGATCCGCTCGATGTCGTCGGCGGCGACCTGTTGCATCTCCCAGTTCACGCCCGAGGAGAAAGGCGTGTAAATGCTGCGCCCATCCACCAGCGCCAGCAACTTGTCGGCAAGGCTGCTGTTGAACCCCCGCGCCGAGACTGCATAGCGGCTGGCGGTTATCTGCGCGACCTGAAGGTTTGGCGCCAGGCGCAGCATCTCCGGAATGCTCGTCGCACCCGATCGCAGGATGTCATCGTGGGTAATGGCGTAGATTGCCGCCGGAGCGTCGCCCAACGGCTGCGCACTCTTGGAGACCGACGTCACCTCAATCTGTGCAAGTTCCTCGATCGACATGCTGGCGAGGTCGGGTCCCTCGGCACCGGCCCTTGCCGACAACACGCCCAGAAACGCGACCCAAACACCGAAACGTGACCATGTCAGCGGGCGATCAACCGATTTCATATCCCAGCAAGAGCCTGTCTGGATGCGCAACCGAGCGAGGCGTGGACCGCTGCCACCTATGCGTCAAGATTAACGATCCGTTTCGGATGAGTAGGAGAATCGAGGGCGACAGATATCCCAAGAGAAACGGGATATTTCTAATATATATTAAGTGGAATGGACATTCGTCTCCTGTCAGAAGGCCCGGTCACCGATGGAATTTTTTTGATTCAGAGAGGCCAGGCGCGCCACCAGCTTTAAGGATGTCGCGCCTACCAATCTTGACGAAGGCGTCATTGAGACCAGCCATTGATCAGCAATGGCATGCGCAGCACCCGTGAGGACGAGGTCATGAACAACGTCCGGCCATTTTCACCAAAGCAGCAATTGGGGATTGGAGCGCCAGCCTCGATCAGCCCGAGCTGCTCGCCGTCCGGGGCCAATATCAGCATGCCGCCCGGTCCTGCGCAGAACATCGTTCCGTCAGCTGCGATCTTGATCCCGTCGGGATTGCCCCGCGCGGCGCCGTTCATGTCGAGGAAGAGGCGCCCGGGACCGGTCGGAAGCCCATCCGAGCCGAGATCGTAGACCAGGATCTTGCGGTCCTTTTCGTCCGAGTTCGACACAAAAAGACGTTTGTCGTTGGGCGACAATGCAATGCCGTTGGGGCGCGTGAGGCTGCCGTCGATCAGGACGGCATCGCCGCCTTCGGACCAGCGATATACGCCGTTCTGCGCGGCTTCCTTCAATGGGGAATTGTCGCCCTGGGTGAAACCATAGGGCGGATCGGTGAAATAGATCGCACCCGATCCGGCGACCGTCAGATCGTTGCAGCTGTTGAAGCGCTTGTTTCGGTAGCGGTCGACCAGGGTTGTGCGCTGGCGGGTCTTGAGATCGACGCGATCGATCGAGCGCCCGCCGCTATTGGCGATCAGCAGCCGTCCTTGAGGATCGATCGCGAGGCCATTGGATCCCGCTTCCCGGACGAGTTTTGGATCGAGCCCCCCGGTACCCGATGGCGTCATGAAGACAGAGGCGCCGTCCTTGCGGCTCCAGCGCCGCATGATGTTGGTCGGCGGATCGGAGAAGAGCAGATAGCCGCCGTTCCGGACCCATATTGGCCCCTCGGCCCATTGCATGCCGGTAGCGATCGTTTCGATCTCCGCGCCGGCCGACACGATACGGTCCAGCTTCGGAGAAAGGCGCCGAACCGAAGGCGCGCCCGCGGCGGCGGTGGCGGGCGCCGCCAACAAGGCAGCCCCCGAAACGAGCAGCGCGCGGCGGTCTAACATCAAGTTCACAAGACGATCCTCCTCTTTTCGCGCGCGGAGCGATAGATCGCCTCGACGATGCGAATGTCGCGTAGTCCTTCCTCGCCCGACACGATCGGCTCCTTGTCGAGGACGACACAATCGGCGAAATGATCGAGCTGGCCGGCAAATTGCGTCGCGCGCGGGCCTGGCGGCGGCGCGATCTCGGTTTCGCGGCCGTCCCGGCCGGTCCAAAGATGATTGTCGCTATAGCGCGTCGCGGGTTCCATCTCGATGCGCCCCGTGTCGCCCACCAGCAGGACGTGGTTCTGGTTGGCGCTGTACATGGAGAGGCAACTCGCGATCACGCCTGACGCGAATTCAAGCTCCCATTCAATCCGGTCTTCCACCTCATGGAAACGCGGATCGTTCTTGTCGGTGCTTTCGTGCGCATAGACCGCGATCGGCTCTTCGCCGGTCATATAGCGCGCTGCCTGGAGACTGTAGATTCCCATATCCATCAGTGATCCGCCGCCCGAAAGCGCGCGCTTGAGGCGCCACAGGCTCGGATCGCGTTGAACGAAACCATGTTCGCTCCGCAGATAGCGCCGGGTTCCGACCGCCCCGGACGCCGCGAGCCGCATTGCTTCCAGATTGGTCGCTTCGAAATGGCAGCGATAACCGATCATCAATTTTCGGCCCGCCTGCTTGCAGGCGGCGATCATCGCCTCGCATTCCGCGACCGATACCGCCATCGGCTTCTCACACATCACATGTTTGCCAGCCTTCGCGGCGCGGATGACATATTCCGCATGCATGGAATTGGGCAGGCAGACATAGGCGATGTCCACATCCGGATTGTCCGCAATCGTGTCGAAATTCTGGTAATCGTAGATCGAGCGATCAGGCAGTCCATATTGGGTAGCAACGCGCTTCGCCTTAAGCCGGTCGCCGCTGACGACTGCGACGAGCCGGCTGTTCCTGCAATTCACGAATTGGGGGACGATAACCCGGAGGCCATAGGTGCCCAGGCCCACGATGGCATAGCCGACCCTGCGATGCGGGTCGGCGGGGGAGGCGCCGCCGCTTCCGGCGAGCGTTGCCGCCGCTGCGCTGCTTGCGGCGATTACCACCTCGCGTCTACTCAGTTCGGTCATCGCGCGCCTCTCTCCGATCTCGCGTCGGTGACGGGGAGGTTAGCGATATGCTGCCGGCGCGCAATTGCTATAGCGTGCGCCCGTGAACAAAGGGGGGGATGTGGTCGGAGCGGATGAAGGCGGGACCCGGCGGCGCCCGGGACGGGGCGATCTGACGCAGGGGCCGATCGCGCGGACCCTGCTCGTGTTCGCTTTACCCACACTGGGTTCAAATGTCCTTCAGTCGCTCAATGGATCGATCAACGCGATCTGGGTGGGACGCTTCCTGGGCGAGGGTGCGCTCGCGGCGACGTCCAACGCCAACCTTGTCATGTTCCTTATGTTCGCGCTGGGCTTCGGCTTCGGCATGGCCGCCACCATTCTCGTGGGGCAAAGCGTGGGCGCGCGCGATATCAGCGGCGCGCGGCGCGCGATCGGCACGGCTTTCGGGCTGTTCGGGGCGATCTCGCTGGCGGTGGCGATATTGGGGTGGCTGTTCGCGCCAGCCTTGCTGGATCTGCTGGCGACCCCGGCCGATGCCCAGGCTTTGGCCCTGGCCTATCTGCGCGTCATTTTCCTTGCGCTGCCGCCGATGTTCCTCGGCGTATTGCTCACGATGGGTCTGCGCGGAACGGGGGATTCGATCACCCCGCTCCGCCTGATGGTATTGAGCGTGCTGCTCGATGCGGGGCTCAATCCCCTGCTCATCCGCGGGATCGGCCCTTTCCCGCGCATGGGGATAGCGGGATCGGCCACGGCGACGCTGATCTCCAATTACGTGGTTTTGGGTGCCGGACTGGTCTACATTTATGCACGGGATCTGCCGATCCGGCTGCGCGGATCCGAATTGCGCTATCTCATACCCGACCCCGCTCTCCTGAAGGTCATCTTCCTCAAGGGCCTGCCCATGGGGCTCCAGATGCTTGTCTTTTCCTTGTCCAGCCTGGTGATGATTGGGCTGGTCAACCGCGCGGGCATCGACGTGACGGCCGCCTATGGAATCGCGCAGCAGCTGTGGACCTATGTCCAAATGCCGGCGCTCGCCGTCGGCGCTGCGGTGTCGGCGATGGTGGCGCAGAATATCGGGGCCGGCAGATGGGATCGTGTCGGCAGGATCACCGTTGCCGGCATAATCACCAATATGGCGATGACCGGCATTCTCGTCGCGCTGATCCTGCTCTTCGACCGCCCCATCTTTGCCTTGTTTGTCGGCGGCGACAGCCCCGCCATCCCGATCGCGCGGCATATCCAGCTGATCGGCAGCTGGAGCTTCATCCTGTTCGGCGTGACGCTCGTGCTTTTCTCGACCGTGCGGGCGAATGGGGCGGTTTACGCGCCGCTGATCATACTTTGCCTCAGCGTATTCGCGGGAAGGCTCGGCTTCGCGGCGGCCTTGCTCCCGCGTTACGGCACCGACATATTGTGGTGGAGTTTCCCGCTCGGCTCGGGCATTTCGTTGGCACTGGCGGCACTTTACTACCGGTTCGGTAACTGGCGGCATCCCGGCATGCTGACCCGGACCGTTGACCCCGCTGCCGCCGATCCGTCGAGCCCCACCGGTGAACCCGGCGGTCGCCTCAATCCGAGCGGATGAAGATGGAAAAACTTATCCTTCACGAAGATGTCCGTTCGGGCAATTGCTACAAGATCCGATTGACCGCGGCATTGCTGGATCTGGCGATCGAACGACGCAGCTACGACATCCTGAAAGGAGACACGCGCACGCCCGCATTTCTGGCGCAGGTCAATCCCAACGGACGGATTCCCGTGCTACAGATCGGCGATCGCTTGCTCCCGGAAAGCAATGCGGCCTGCTGGTGGCTCGCGTGCGGAACTTCACTGGTTCCCGAGGACCGTTTCGACCAGGCGGACATGCTCCGCTGGATGTTCTTCGAGCAATATAGTCACGAGCCAAACGTCGCGACATTGCGCTTCTGGCGCGCCTTCGTGGGGGAGGATGCGTTAAGTGAAGCGCAACGTGCGCAACTCGCGCCAAAAGCCGCGGCGGGCGCGGCGGCGTTGACGCTGATGGAGGAACACCTTGCCGATCGAGACTTCTTCGTCGGCCGGAGCCTCAGCCTCGCCGACATCTGTCTGTACGCCTACACCCATGTTGCGCACGAGGGCGGGTTCGACCTTGATCGCTGGCCAGCCGTGCAACGGTGGATACGCGCCGTCGCGGCGAGCCCGAATTATTTGTCGCTGGACGATTGATCGCGTGCTTCGAGCAGCGGGTAGAGCAAAGCGATTTCCTCGCTAATCCGTTTGAACATCAGCGCGCGAAGATCGGCCGACGCGCGCGTATAACTCGCCCAATCGGCGGCGATGCTGCGCATGGACCAACAGACAACATGCTGCGAAACCTTCAAGGCGAGCGCGTAGCCATCGCGCCGAAGCTCTTCCAGTTTCCTTGCGTCCTCCAGGCTGATGTCGTGAAGAATGGGGCAAATCGAGTTGATGCTCGATTTGCGGCAGGCATCGATGCGGGCAAGCCTCAGCCGGGCGGCGGGCAGCGCGATCTGATCGGGTACGGCCTTGGTGGCCTCCCTTCCCAATTCGGCGAGCGCCACGCGCATTTCCCCATGCAGGGCTTTCAATTCAACCAGCACATCTTGGCCCAGACCAAATTACACCACAGCCAGGCCTGTTAAGTCGCTGGCATTAATGAAGAGTTGCGTAACGATCCGGAATGGCGGGATTTTGCCATGTGGCTTGCTCTCGCTTCATGCCTCCACTAACTAGGACGGCAATGGTCGGCCGCTCCGCAAGGGGCGGCCCTTTCTTTATCTGGAGACTTTCCGTGGCTCAGCCGCTCATGCCCCATGCGACCGCATCCTGGCTGGTCGATAACACATCGCTCAGCTTTCAGCAGATCGCCGAATTTTGCGGGCTCCACATCCTCGAGGTTCAGGCGATCGCCGACGATACCGCAGCGACCAAGTTGACCGGCCGCGATCCTGTTCGTGCGCACGAGTTGACCCTTGAAGAGATCGAGAAGGGTCAGGCGGACCCCAATTACAGGCTCGTGATGTCGAAAGGCCCTGATCAGGTCCGCCGCACCAAGGGGCCGCGCTACACGCCGGTTTCGAAGCGGCAGGACAAACCCGACGGCATCGCCTGGATTATCCGCAATCATCCCGAAGTCTCGGACGGCCAGATCAGCCAGCTGATCGGTACAACGCGTACCACGATTGCGGCAATCCGTGACCGCACGCACTGGAACATCGCCAATATCACGCCGAAGGATCCTGTTACTCTCGGCCTTACGTCGCAGCGCGAGCTCGATGCCGTGGTGGCCAAGGCCGCAAAGGCGGCGGGGATCGAGGCGCCCGTCGACACCCGGCTTGACGGTGATCGCGCCGCGCTGATCACGCAGCTGCGCCATGAACGCGAGACGGCATCGCATGCTGGCGAAGCCACGCTTTCGGATGTGGATGCGCTGTTCGGCAAGCGCGACTGATAGCGCCGGATCGTCCGGCGGCCGGAACGGCGCCGAACAACCGTCGCGCGGTCGCTTGACCCTGAAACACTCCCGTCCCAAGACTCGCGGCCGATGAGTGACGATCCCAAACTGGATGAGCTGACCTTCGAAGACGCTCTCAAGCGCCTCGAAGCAATCGTGCACCGGCTCGAAAGCGGCGAGGCCAGCCTTGACGAATCGATCGACCTCTATGCGGAGGGCGATCGGTTGCGCGGCCAGTGCGAAGCGCGATTACAGGCGGCGCAGGCGCGGATCGAAAAAATCACGCTTGGGCCCGATGGCAGTCCGCGCGGCACTCAGCCATTCGATGTCGGCTGAACCGCTTGTGAGCGTGGTACCGCTGACGCTCCGGACCGCGATGGACCGCGTCTCGGCCGATGTGGATCAGTTGTTCGATCACCTGCTGGCAATCCCCGCCGATCCCCGCAGCCGCCTGTATGAAGCGATGCGACATGCCGCGATCGGCGGCGGCAAGAGGATGCGACCAATGCTGGTCCGCGCGGCGGCGGACCTTTTCCACGTCGATCGTGTTCCGGCGCTCCGCGTCGGCGTCGCGATCGAATGCATTCACGTCTACAGCCTGATCCACGACGACATGCCCTGCATGGACAATGACGATCTGCGGCGTGGTCGGCCGACGGTGCACAAGGCCTATGACGAGGCGACGGCGGTGCTTGCCGGCGATTCCCTGCATGCGCTCGCGTTCGAGGTGATCGCCGACGCGGAAACCCATCCCGATCCGTTCATCCGCGTCGAACTGGCCGCCGAGCTGGCCAAAGCGTCGGGCCCGGCCGGCATGGCCGGCGGACAGATGATGGACCTGATCGCCGAGAGCTCCGAATTCGATCTGGCGGCGGTCACCCGGCTGCAGCAGCTGAAGACCGGCGCGCTGATCGGCTTCTGCCTCGAGGCGGGCGCCATCCTTGGCCACGTGCCGCCCGAGGGGCGCCGCATGATCCGCGCTTTTTCGCGCGACATCGGGCTCGCCTTCCAGATCGCCGACGATCTGCTTGATGTTGAGGGAGCGCGAGACGTCACAGGCAAGGCGGTCGGCAAGGATGCGGCGCAAGGCAAGGCCACCTTTGTGTCGTTGCTGGGCCCGGCGCGCGCGCGCCAGCAGGCTGAAATGCTGGTTGATCAGGCGATCGGCCACCTGGCGGGATTTGGTTCCGAGGCGACCCTGCTCCGCGCGATCGCGCGCTACGTTGTCGAGCGCGACCGATGAATCGCGTCGCTGTTTATACCGGTAGCTTTGATCCGCTGACCCTGGGTCATCTTGATATCGTGCGCCGCGCGACGAGGCTTTGCGACAGGCTGGTGATCGGGGTTTCGACCAACTCGCTCAAGACCCCGCTCTTCACGCTCGACGAGCGGCTTGCCGCGCTTCGTCAGGAATTGCGGGC
Source organism: Sphingomonas sp. (assembly GCA_035554515.1). Taxonomy (GTDB): domain Bacteria; phylum Pseudomonadota; class Alphaproteobacteria; order Sphingomonadales; family Sphingomonadaceae; genus Sphingomonas_I. Next base: position 43,907 of record DATMIP010000158.1, read on the forward strand.
ATTCGACGCCCAGATTGATGTCCGCGACTTTGCCGGACTGGCCGTCGATTTCGCGCGTCTGGTGGGCGCCCAATGCGTCGTTCGGGGGCTGCGCAGCGGCACGGATCTGGATTATGAAAGTCCGATGGCGGCCATGAACAGGCAGATGGCCCCGGAGATCGAGACGATCTTCCTGGTTGCGGCGCCAGGCTTCGCGCATATCGCTTCATCGCTGGTCAAGGATGTCGCGCGCGCCGGCGGCAAGATCGAACATTTCGTGCCCGCCGCGGTAGCTGCCGCGATACGTGCGCGCACGCGCTGACAGAAACGGAGTTCAAGCCCTTGTCTCTAAAGTTGTTCGTGCTGGGGCTGGTCGGTCTCGCCGCCGCGCCCGGTTTGGCCCAGTCCACCCAGACTGGCCCCCAGGGACTGGCCGAGCCCAAATTCAAGGCGATCGCGGTCGCGGCGCCCGGTCTGCCGCCACCACCCACGCCTGAAAATACGTTCAACATCCAGCTTTCCACCGGCGGCGTCGTCTCGATCCAGTTGCGGCCGGACAAGGCGCCCAATGCGACCGAGCGGGTGAAGACGCTTGCCAACCGCCATTTTTATGACGGCACGATCTTCCACCGCGTGATCGAAGGCTTCATGGCGCAAGGCGGCGATCCGAAGGGGACGGGTGAGGGCGGCTCGGACCTTCCCAATCTCAAGGCGGAGTTCAACGATCTTCCGCATGTGCGTGGCGCCATGGCGATGGCGCGTGCCGAGGCCGAGGACAGCGCCAACAGCCAATTCTACCTGATGCTGGCACCGAACCTCAATCTCGACCACAAATATACGGTGGTGGGGCGCGTCTATGCGGGGATGGCTTATGTCGACCTGATCGAGAAAGGCGAACCTCCGGCCAACCCGACCAAGGTGGTGCGCGCGTGGATCGGCGCTCCGCCCGCCGATGCCGCAACGCCGCCGGTGGCCGAAAAGGCTGCGTCCGCCGCTGCCGACAATGCCGCGACGCAGGCGGCGCAGGCGTCGCTCGCCGCGGGTGAGGCAGCCAGGGCGGCCAAGGCGGGCAATTCACGGATCGCGGGCGAAAGGGCCGGCGCCGCCAAGGTGGCCGCCGAAGGAGCGGCACAGGCGGCCGGCGACGCCGCGGCGGCTTCCAGGCAGGCCCAGAAGAAGCGCAGGCCGAGGTAATTAAGGGGCGTTGGTGGCGGGACCGTTGCCTCTCGTCAAAAGCTCCCGCATCGGGCTTTGAGAGGCTTAGTCCCGGCGTGCACCGGGATGGAATTGGACCAGGCACTCTCGATGCGCGTCGATCTGTTCGATTTCGATCTTCCAGCCGAGCGGATCGCGCTGCGTCCGGCATCTCCGCGCGACAGTGCGCGGCTGCTCCTGCTCGACGGCGACCGCACCGAGGATCGCGTTGTCGGCGATCTGCCGAATTTGCTGCGGCCGGGCGATTGCCTGGTATTCAACGATACGCGGGTTATCCCCGCCCGGCTTGAAGGGCGTCGCGGCGCGGCGCGCATCGGCGCGACGTTGCACAAGCGCGAAGGTCCGCGCACGTGGATTGCATTCGTGCGCAACGCACGCAGGGTCCGGGTCGGCGACCGGATAGATTTTGGCGAGAGCGTCTCCGCTATCGCCACTGCGCGCCACGACGATGGTTCGCTTCTGCTCGAATTCGAAGGCGACGAGCCGGTTGAGCGTCTGCTCGAACGGGCAGGGCGGATGCCGCTGCCACCCTATATCGCAGGGAGGCGTGACGCCGACGCGCGCGACCTCTCCGATTATCAGACGATGTTCGCCAGCGCGCCAGGTGCGGTCGCCGCGCCCACCGCCGCTCTCCATTTCACGCCCGATCTGATGACGGCCCTCGATCGGTCCGGAATCGGGCGTGCGATGCTCACGCTCCACGTCGGCGCGGGGACCTTTCTGCCGGTCAAGGCGGACGATACCGATGCGCACCGGATGCACGCCGAATGGGGCCGCATCGATCCGATCGTGGCCGACAGGCTGAACCTGGTTCGCGCCAAGGGGGGGCGCCTGATCGCGGTCGGAACCACCAGCCTGCGCCTGATCGAGAGCGCGGCGGGCGAGGACGGCCTGATCCGCCCGTTCGAAGGCGACACCGCCATCTTCATCACGCCGGGTTATCGCTTCCGCGCGGTCGACGGGCTCGTCACCAATTTCCACCTGCCACGCTCGACCCTGTTCATGCTCGTGTCGGCACTGATGGGGCGCGATCGGATGCAAGTGGCCTACGCCCATGCGGTTGCGACCGGCTATCGCTTCTATTCTTACGGAGATGCCAGCCTGCTCCTCCCGCAGCGCGATTCAAGGTAATACCGGATCCCGTCCGCGCGTGCTCAGGCGGCGTCGGCGGTGCGATCAAGCAGCCATTCGCACGCCGCTTCCCTCGAATCGAAGACGCGGTGGCTTGTCGCGGAGGTCATGCGTGCGGCCTGGCCACGCGAGATCGCGCAGGAGACGAGTCGCGCGGTGCGGCTGGGGTAGAGGTGGAGCCGCTTCGCAATTCCCTCGCGCATGAGATCAGCGATCTCTTTGGACTGGATCGCGAACTCGCTCGCGTCGACCAGGCATGACATGGGGGGGCCAAGCAGCCGGACGCGCCGCAGCTGGGCCGTCAGTTGCTCATCATAATCCTTATAGACCTGTGCGTCCCAGAAGCCGCGCATGACCACTGTCAGGAGCCGGCGGGTCATATCGAGGCTAAGCTCAAACTTCGGCACGGTG
>DATMIP010000159.1:0-5281 GCA_035554515.1 Sphingomonas sp.
CAGGCGAGCGCATTCAATGCCGTGGGCCGGGTCTGGGCTCCGCGCTATCGGCAGGCGACGCTGGGCGCCTTCCTCGCCACGGCCGATCCGCGTTCGGCGCAGGCGATCGATTTTGCCTATCGCGACGTCGAGCGCGCGTTCGATGCGTTCCTGAAAGCTATTCCCGACGATGAGCCGATCATCCTGGCCGGCCATAGCCAGGGTTCGCTCCATCTGATGCGACTGTTGCGCGAAAAGGTCGCGGGCAAACCACTCGCGAGCCGGGTGGTCGCGGTCTACGCGATCGGCTGGCCCATCTCGACCACGGCCGATCTACCCGCGCTGGGGTTGCCGGGCTGTGTCAGAGCGAGGCAGGCGGGCTGCATCCTTGCCTGGCAGAGCTTCGCCGAGCCCGCTGCGCCACGCCTGATCGACGACTATTTTGCCGCGAGCAATGGACCGACGGGCATCCCGCGCCGAGGCAGTGCGATGCTGTGTATCAATCCGCTGACCGGCGCCCCCGATGGAGTCGCGCCGGCCAGCGCCAATCACGGCGCGCTGGTGCCGCAGGCGAGCCTGACAGGGGCCGATCTCAAACCCGGCCTGATCCCGGCGCTCTGCACGCCGAAGGGGATTTTGCTGATCGGTCCGCCGCCGGCGGGATTTGGGACCTATGTGTTGCCCGGCAATAATTATCACGTGTTCGATTATGCGCTGTTCTGGGCCGATATCCGCGAGGATGCGGTGCGCCGGCTGGCGGTCTTCACCGCCGCTGTTCCCCGGCTTTCGCCGGGGAAAGGAAGAGCCAGATGATCGGAACGGACATCGCCGCCTTCGCCGCCGAACTGCCGAGCGGCGGACGCCTGGCGGGGCTCGACGTCGGCACCAAGACGATCGGCATCGCCATGTGCGACGCGATGTGGACGATCGCCAGCCCGGCCGAGACGATCCGCCGCGCCAAGTTCAGCGTCGACCGGGCCCTGCTGCGCGCGTTCATCGCCAAGCATCAGGTCAAGGGCCTGGTGATCGGCCTGCCCCTGAACCTCGACGGCAGCGATAGCCCCCGCACCCAATCGGTCCGCGCCTTTGCGCGCAACCTGGCCGATCTCGATCTGCCGATCTTGCTGTGGGACGAACGATGGTCGACGCAGGCGGTGACGCGGACCCTGATCGCGGCCGATACCAGCCGGGCACGGCGCGCCGAGCTGATCGACAAGATCGCCGCGGCCTATATTCTTCAAGGTGCGATCGACGCGCTCGCCTCCGGCCACGTCTGAGCCCGTTCCGATTCGCGTTCGGGCGATTCGATGATCTGCTTTCGGCTGTTTCCCTTGGAGACCCAGCCCCGTATCCAGCGCTGCGCGGGCCGTTCGATCGTGTGGAAGGACAGGAAGCCCAAAATACAAACCACGGCCAGATAGAGCAGGAAGAATGTCGCACTGAACACGATCTGCTGCTGCCAGAATCCCAGCCCGACACCGAACAGAAACAGTATCTGCAGCGGCATGTGCAGGAGGTAGGTCGAATAGGTTATGTCGCCCACGAACTGGAGCCGCCGATAGGCATTGGCCAGGAACAAATGTTCCGACGCGGCTGCGGCGGTGATGGCGGATCCGAAGATCGGCAGGAATAAGGCCGTCAGCGGCAGGTGCGCGCGCGCGTCGAAACGCCACACGGCCAGGTTGAACAGCACGAAGGCTGCCAGCGACAGCGTGAGCAGCAGCCAGACCGCCCGTTTCGGCCACGCCTGATAAATGATGTAGGTCAGCATTCCGCCCGTGAAGAAGGTCGCGCATACGGCGAGGATGGCACCGTGCAGGGCGGACGCCGTTACCACCGAGGCGATCAAGGCCACCATGGTCGTGACAGCGTTGACCCGCGCAAAGCGGGCATAGAGGTAGAATAGCGCGTATATCAGTATCTCGATCGAAACCGACCAGATCGGCCCGTTGAACGAGTGAACCACCGGCGGCACCCACGCGGAGGCAAAGAACAACTGCAGCAGGAAATTCTTGAGGGTGTTGTCAGGATATATCAGCCACTGGCCGAACTGCCGCATCGCGCAGATCTGGATGGCGGCGACAAGCAGCAAGGTCAGAAGATGCAATGGATATAAACGCGCGATCCGATTGACCCAGAAGGTGGAGGCCCGCGGTCGCGTCCCGGCATAGACGTTCATGAACACGAAGCCGGATATCATCCAGAACAACATCACCGCGAGCCCGCCTTCCTGGCGAATCGGCCATAGCCAGGCCAGGAGCGGGACCGAATCCAAAGTTAGATGCGGCGTTGGTTGGCCAGGAACGCTGTGTCGGAGATTCTGGTAATGAAAGATCAGGATCGTGATCGCCGCGATTCCGCGCAGAACGTCGATCGAATGGAAATTGGTTTTGGCGCCGACAACGGGGCGGGATGCCAACGCCCAAACTCTGCTCAACACATAGCCACCTATGACTGACCGCGCCGCGCCAAATCGTACCTTCAGGTCGATGGCCCACGAATTCCGCCCCGGCAAGAGCGGATTTCATGTTCGGTCTATCGCTGCATCCTCACCACGCTTGAGCTTCGCCGCTTCCCAGCGTAGGGCACGGCTTTAATGTCCAATTCGGCTCCCCGCTCCGACGATGGTCGCGAGGTCCATCCGTTTCCGCACCGGCATCTGACCGGCATCGCCGCTCTTCAACCGCACGAAATCGCCTTCCTGCTCGACGAGGCGGAACAGTGGGTCACATTGAACCGCGGGACCGCCAAACATGACGGGCGTCTCGCCGGTCTCACCCTGATCAACGCCTTCTTCGAGAATTCGACCCGCACGCTCCTGTCGTTCGAGATCGCAGGCAAGCGCCTCGGCGCTGATGTCGTCAATATGGTTGTCGCCCAGTCGAGCGTGAAAAAGGGTGAAACGCTGATCGACACGGCGGTAACGCTGAATGCCATGCGGGCCGACATGATCGTGATCCGCCACGAATCCTCCGGCGCGGTTCAATTGATCGCGGACAAGGTCGACTGCCCCGTGCTCAATGCCGGCGACGGCAGGCACGAACATCCGACCCAGGCGCTCCTGGACGCGCTGACCATCCGCCGTCGCAAGGGCCGGATCGAAGGGCTTGTCGTCGCGATCTGCGGTGACGTCCTTCACAGCCGCGTCGCGCGCTCGAACATCCTTTTGTTGACTGCCCTTGGCGCCGAGATACGCGTCGTCGGCCCTCCCACGCTGCTGCCGGCGGCGATCGAGCGCATGGGCGCAAGCCGCTTCACCGATTTCGACGCCGGCCTTGAGGGTGCCGACGTGGTGATGATGCTGCGCCTTCAGCGGGAGCGCATGGCGGGCGGGTTCGTGCCGTCGCCGCGCGAATATCATGCGCTGTACGGGCTTACATATTCGCGTCTCGCCCGAGCGGCGCCCGATGCCCTGGTGATGCATCCCGGGCCGATGAACCGCGGGGTCGAGATCGCCAGCAACGTCGCCGACGATCTCGAGCGTTCGGCGATCACCGAGCAGGTCGAGATGGGGGTCGCGGTCCGGATGGCCTGCCTCGACGTTCTGACGCGCACGCGGCGCGGCGTGGCCGGATGGTAGGTCCCCTCGCCATAAGAGGAGGGCGCGTCGTCACGCCCGCCGGGCTCGTGGAGGGCGGATTATTCGTGCGCGATGGCCGGATCGCGGCGATCGGCGCGTTCGACGTGCCGGACGGGGCGCAAATCGTGGATGCCGCCGGCAAGCTGATCGCGCCGGGCCTGATCGACGTCGGCGTTTTCGCGATCGATCCGCCGGCTTTTACCGCAGGAGGGATTACCCGTGCGCTGCTGATGCCCGATCGCGCCCAGCCGATCGACACGGTGGCGTTGGTCCAGCATGCCGCCGCGGCGGGCAAGCCCCGGATATGGGTCCATCCGCTTGCGGCCGCGACGCGCGGGCTGGCGGGCACGGAACTCGCGGAGATCGGCCTGATGCGCGAGGGCGGCGCGTGCGGCGTCGCGACCGGTCGTCGCTGGATCGCCGATTCGGGGATGATGCATCGCCTGCTCGGCTATGCCGGCGCGCTCGGGCTGCGGACGATCGCCCATGCCGAGGATGACGGGCTCGCCGGCAGCGCGGTAATGACCGAGGGGGAGACCGCGACGCGGCTGGGGCTTCCCGCCGCGCCGGCGGAGGCCGAAGCGCTGGCGGTGGCGCGCGACCTGCTGCTGGTGGAGGCGACCGGGGCTCCGCTCCATTTTCGTCAGGCGACGACCGGACGCGCGCTCGACCTGATCCGCCATGCCAAGCGGCGCGGGCTGCCCGTGAGCTGCGGCATCACGCCGGCGCATCTGTTCCTGGCCGACGGCGCGGTATCCGGCTTCAGAACCTTTGCCCGCCTGTCTCCGCCGCTGCGAAGCGAAGATGATCGCCAGGCCTGCCTTGCCGCTATTGCCGATGGGACGATTGACCTGATCTGTTCGGGTCACGACCCGCAAGGTCCCGAAGCCAAGCGGCTTCCCTTCGCGGACGCCGAGCCCGGCATGGCCGGCGCCGAGACCCTGCTCGCGCTCAGCCTCGCCTTGGTGCGCGACGGAGTGATCGGGTTCGAACGCTTGTTCGATTTGCTCGCAGGGGCACCGGCGCGGCTGTTCAACCTGCCTGGCGGCGTCCTGACGGTCGACGCGCCGGCAGATCTGCTCGTTGTCGATCCGGACGCGCCATGGCGGATCGAATCGGATAAGATGGCGGCGGCGGCGGGCAATACGCCGTTCGACGGCCTGCCGGTACAGGGCCGTGTGAGCCACGTGATCAAGGGGGGAGTGCCGATCCTATGAAGCGCCTGGTCTGGGCCCTTCTCCTGATCGTTGCCACGTCGGCACCGGCGGATGCCGGGAGCGATTTCCGGGCCTTGCAGGCAAGGGCACAGGCCGGGAATCCCGATGCCCAGTTCGAGATGGCTGAAGCCTATCGCGCGGGCCGCGGGGTCGAGCCCAATCCTGAAATCGCCATCATGTGGTATCGGCGCGCCGCCGCGCTGGGCCATGTTCGCGCGAGCGAGGAGCTGGGATTCGCGCTGTTCGCTCATGGCGACCGGCGCGAGGCCATACCCTATATCGAAAAAGCCGCTGCGCGGGGCGAGCCGCGCGCTTTCTATCTGCTCGGCACCGCGCATTTCAACGGCGACTATGCGACGCGCGACTGGCCGCTCGCTTATGCGCAGACGATGCGCGCCGCCGCCGCCGGGCTGCCCGCCGCGCAGAGGAATCTCGAACTGATGGGCCATTATCTCCTGCCCGCCGACAAGGCCAAGGCCGACCAGATATTGGCGACGCTGCCGAG
>DATMIP010000160.1:0-10749 GCA_035554515.1 Sphingomonas sp.
CGCCGCCTCACGCCAGCATCAGATATAGCTTGGCAGGGCGGTGACATCGATCTTGCGGTTGTCGCGCTTATAGGGGGCCGGCGCAACCCTTGCCCGGATTTCCTTCATTCGCGACGGCGACGAGCCCCACAGGACCGTCACTTGCTCGCCGGGCTGCGCGAAGGCGAGATCGATGCTGCAGAGCGACAGCATCTCGCGGAAATGATAGGAATAGCAGCGCGACGTCGAAACCCCGACTTCCTGGCCACCCTTGCGCACGCTGTCGATCGCGAAGCTGTCGAACAGCGCGCGCGGTATTTCCATATAATCGTAGGGCTGCTCGCTCTCGAACAGGGATGCGTAGACGTCCTTCACATCCTCTTTATCCCACACGAGGGTAGTCATCGTCCTTTTGGGATCGGCGACCGTTTGTTCCAGAGCCGCCCGGCCGATGAAATCATGATCAAGCTTGACGTTCTTGCGCCAACCCAGTTCGGTCGGATCGCGATAAAGATCGCGCGGATCCTCGATGACGTGGCTGCCGCTCGACGGATAGGCGCCCAGCTGAAGCATTTCCGGGTAGCGCCGCCCCAGGAACTCCAGAAATCCGGGATCGCTGAGGAATGCCGGCATGAAATCGACCAGCGGCGTCGGAAAGCAGGCCTCGACATGGTTGATCATCTTGGTCCGGCCACCAAGCCGGCGCACGTTGAATTCCGCTCCTGCATCGAGCAGCGCCTGATGAACGGTTAGCGCGTCCTTGCCGTCTCCATGGAGCTCAAAGCCGAGTTCGCCCGACATACCCTGCCGTAACGACCAGACCTTGCAACCCTGAATTTTCGTCGGCCGCAGGCGCATGAAGCCATAGTCGCGATGATGCTCGCCGCTGGCTTTTTCGAGGATGTGGAGCGACGCCGGCCCTTGCACCTGAATGATGAAATCATTGGTGCTCCGCTGCGTCAGCGTCGCGTCATAATTGCCTTTTTCAAACTGATATTCAGCCCAATAGACGGGACCGCTGGTGAACTTAACCTCGTCCTCGCCAAGGCGCATGAGCACGCCCTCGCACATGATCTTGCCGTCATCCGCGCACTGGATGCAGTGTTTCGCCTGGCCGATCTCAAACTTCTCGAACGAATTGACGGAGATATCCTGAAAGAATCGTATGGCGTCCGGTCCCTTGACGATGATCTTGTTGGGCAAGGGCGACCAGTCGCCGACATAAGCGGTCGTTTTCCAGGATTGGCATTCGTCAACCCAGCCGGTGAACTCATAGGGTTCGAACTGAAAGACGAACCGTGTCCAGGTCGACACCATCGGGGCCGGTGGAATGAGCGGGTTCGGCTGAAAATAGAAATCATGGGGCGATGGGGACATGGCTTCTTTCTCCAGCAATCAGCAATCGTACCATGCGGCAAGCCAGCCTGCTCTCCGCACGGCGTCCAACGCCGGTGCAGCCACGCCGGCGGGCAGCAGAGAATTCAGGTCCATTCGTGATACCAGCTTTCGGGCGGTTGCGGCCCCCACCGGTTCATATGGTACCAGGGTTCGTCATGTCCGGGCTGCGGCGGATAATCAAAGCCGGCGAGCGCCATTGGTCCCGTAATCTCAAGGCGATTGCCGAATGGATCGCGGACGTAAATGAACAGCAGGTCGCCCTCCAGATGTCGGCCGGGCCCATATTCCGCCGGGATCCGCTCGATCGACAGGTGATCGCAGAACTTCCAGAAATCCACGACGTCGAGTTCCAGTGCGACATGGTGCAGTCCTGCCGTTCCGGTCAGGATGGCGAGCTGGTGGTGGAATTCATTGACGCGCATGAACTGGAGCAGGTGCTTGCCGTCGGGGAGGGGCACATAAGTGCTGACCTTGAACCCGATTTTCTTCATAAACTCCGACGTGCCGAGCACGTCGAGCGTCCGCAACTGCAGATGGCTCGTTCGAACGTCCATCGCGCCCGCCACATATCCGGGCGCCGGCTTCCGCTTCTCCGTCTCTTCCGCCTGCAGCAATTCAAGCACATGGCCGGTAGGAAGCTCGAGCCGCAGTGCCGCAACCGCGCCCGAGCGCGTATCGTCATGGCCGCGCTCGAAGGCGATATCGGCGGACTGGAGCCGCGCGGCGATCCTCTCGAGGGCCTCCGCACCACGCACCCGGTAGCTCACATAAGCGAGGCCCGTCCCCCCCTCGGTGAGGCCCAGGACCGTCTCGCCGCTGAAAGGACTCGCCAGGTAGACCCGGCCCGATCGGCGCTCGCTTTCGACCAGGCCCAGCAGCCGCCTGTACCAGGAGATGCCCGCTTCAAGATCGGGCACGCGGATAACCGAATGGTCGATCCGTTTGATGTCGCCCTGCCAGAGATGGTTCGGTAGGCCCGCCGGGTGAAGTTCGGGCGCGGTGTCAGTTTCGTTCATTGCTCAGGCCCCTTGAATGCGCTTCGATCGACACGGGATTGAAGGCGTCTCCCGGTCAGCGGCTAACCTCGGCGAAGGGCGGCAGGCCGTAGAAGGGCTTGCGGCCGCCCGCATCCTCGGCGACGCATTTGCTGCGCTGCCGCCCAAGGTAGGTGATCTCGATCTCGACACTGTCCCCGGGCTTGAGCCATTGTCCGTGATACCCGCCATTGCCCGGCGGCGACCCGGTCATCAGCAAATCGCCGGGAAGAATCTTCAGGCGCTCGGACGCATAGGCGACATAATGCTCCGACGAAAAGATCATGTCGGAGACCGGCCAATCCTGCTTGATTTCGCCATTGACCCACAACTTGATCGTAACGTCGTCAAGATTGTCGAAAAACTGCTTGGGGACGACATAGGGACCGACCGGCTTGAATCCGGGCTGCTGCTTCGCGATCCAATCGGCATTCCACTTGATGTCGTCGCGGCTGAACAGGTCGCCGGTATGCATATCGTTCACGATCGTATAGCCGGCGATATAGTCGCCCGCTTCCTCGGGATTCATATAGCGGGGAGCCCCGCCCGCCAGCACCAGGCACAGTTCGGCTTCCCAATCGTGGGCCTGCCCGAGAAGATGAAGCGGAATGTCGTCTTCGGCGCCGATCATGGAGCCGTGGGTCGCAAGCCAGATGAAGGGCATGCCCTTGGCGCGCTTATTCTCCACGAACTCCAGGTTGCGCTGGTAAAAGTCGTCGTCGCTTTCGCCCGGCAGGCGCGCCTTCTGATATTCGCCCTCGTTGAAGGTGTACATTTCGGCGGCGTGGCGGCGATAGTTGGACCCGGCCCCGAATATCTGGGGGAAATCGGTCGGCGGCAGGAAACGGACATCGCTGATCTTGCGTCCCGCCACGGCCTCACGCGCATTGCGATCGACGAGCGTTGCGAAGGTCCGGGGCCAATCGCCATAGATGGCCTGCGAATTCGGATAGAGATCGGAAATATCGATCACTTCGCCATTCGGCCGGACCAGCGCGTGAAACGCGCGCTCGCCTTGTGACACTTTGCTCAGACCGAACGTGCCTTCGGCCAAGCCAGTCGCGGGGTTTGCCGGTCTCATAAATTCTCCAGGTTTGAAACTCAAAATATCATTGTCAGGCGGCAGCAGCGGGATGGCGAAGAAACGGTCGCTCCGTTGGCGGGCGATGGCGCCCGGCGAGAACCGTCAGTCGGCCGGTGAGCAACACTTCAAGCATTCCCCTCGCTGGCGTGGGCCTTCGCGCATTTGCCTTGCGCTGATTATCCGACATTCAATACGAAGCGTATCATATATATGTCAAGCATGCCTTTTGATTCGGCCGAAATGCCAATGATATTTTGTCCGTGCCACGACCCGACGGCTTGCAAGAGCGGGTAATTGAAACGTGGAAGAAGAAGGGCGGGGGCGTCATGTGCGGCTTTCGAGACACGCAAAACAGCGTTCCGACGGAAGCGTCGCCGCGGGGTGCGCGCGCCCGCACAATAGGACTTGATAGTTCCGATACAATGCGTATCGTTGAAAGTCGGAGACTGGAATTTCAGGCCTCCGCTTGAATCGGGCGGGATTCCGTGCGGAATGGGCCTCCTTCGGCTCGCCGGCGCGTGCAAGACATCGTCGTTAAGAGGGGTCAGGAGAAGGGTATGTACCCGTTTGGAACGGAACAAGGCTATCCCCGCAACCGCTGGTATATCGCCGCATTCTCAGACGAAATCTCGACCAAGCCGATCGAGCGCACCTTGTTGGGCGTACCCGTCGCCCTTTACCGTACCGAGGAGGGCCGCGTCGTCGCGATGTACGGCCTCTGTCCGCACCGTTATTATCCCTTGGCGCGAGGCGTAGTCGAAGGCGATGCGCTGGTCTGCGGCTATCATGGCTTCACCTTCGCATCGTCGGGAAAATGCATACGCATTCCCGCGCAGGGCGCCGGCGCCGGCTTTACCCAACCGACATATCCGCTCGTCGAGCGCGGATTCCTGACCTGGATATGGATGGGCAATGCCGATCTCGCCGACGAAAGCCTGATTCCGCCCTATGTGGATTACGGGCTCGATCAACCCGGCTGGGCGACCTCGGGCCGGGACTATTTCGAGCTGAAAGCGCGATCCCAGCTGCTGATCGACAATCTGATGGATCTCACCCATCTGCCGCATGTCCACCACCACATCCCTGGCGGCGACGTGTTCCTCAAGTCGCGGCAAACCCTCCAGGAGCGATCCGAAGCGCTGCGTCTGCGGCAGGAGATGAAAGGGCCATGGACACCGTTCTACAGCTTCCTCTGGGGCGAGGATGACCGCTTCAAAGGCGAAGAGGATACTTATTCCGTAACCGACTTCTACGGCCCCGAACTGATCCGGACGAGCGGCCCCTTATTCTCTTCGCTTCATGGCAAGCCCGAACTGCCTCCCACAATTGGTGAGGTATATTTCCTGCACGGCGTGACGCCGAGGACCGCGACCACGACCCATTATTTCTGCTTCCAGACACGAAATTTCCGGATCGACGACACGAGCTTCGGAGAGGCTCTTGGCCACGTGGACAAGGTAATCCGCGAGCAGGACGTGGAGACGATCGAGGCGGTCGAGCAATGGGTGGAATGCGGGGCCGCGGCGCAACGCGAATTGCTGGCGCGGACGGACCGCGCCGGGATGGCCGTTCGCGAACGGATCAAAGCGATGATTCTCGCCGAACAGGGATCGCGATCTTCGGCGGCATCGCCTCTTCCTGCGCTAGCGGATCAGGAAGCTATCCTCTGACGAAGCGGCCGCTCGATCGACGCAACGCCGACGCGGCCTAGATAATCGGGCAGCATCATCACTCGGGGCATCGAGTTGATCGGGTCGGTGACGTGCCTGATCCCCTCCGCCGGTCGCCCCCTCGTTCGATCTATGCGTGGGCAAAGCCGATCGACAGAGGGCGGGACAGCAAGCGCGCCGCGGCCGCGATGCTGCTGACCTGTTCCGCTGTTGATTGCAGGAGGGTGCCATCGGGGCGCCAGAGATTATTCTCGAACCCAACCCGCACGTGTCCGCCGAGCGCGAGGGCGGCGATGCCGACCGCGCGCTCAGTCGGGCCGAACGCACAGACGCTCCAGTGGCCACGGTCATTCCATGGCTCGGCGAACGATGGGATTGCGAGCGGATTGGAGGCTGGCCCGTCGCCATAGCGGCCGAGCACGAACAACACCGGTGGCGCATCGAACGGCAATTGCCTCCGATCGAGGAGATCATGCAGCTGCCGCACCTCTTCGGGCACGTAGACAATGAATTGCGGCTGCACGCCCGTGGCCGCGACCCATTCGAAAAACGCCTGGACCTGCGCGGTCGCGATGCCATTCGGGAAAAACTCTCGAATCGCGAACGATGCGGCGGCGGGACGGACTTCGCGGACGCACGCCATCTGCTGCTCGATCTCGAATATTCCGCAGGCCTCGGTGGTGATCTGGATCAGCATCTCTCCGCCAAGCCGTGTGTCGATCGCCTCTATCGCCTCGCGATAGCGGGCCGGGTCGAGGCTGTGGCTCCCCTGTTCGTCCCGCACATGAAGATGCAGCATCCCGGCGCCGGAAGCCCGACAGGCTTCGGCCTCGCTCGCAATTTCGCGAGCGCTGATCGGGAGCGCCGCATGATCGGCATGCGTGCGGCGCGCGCCGTTGGGCGCCACCGAGATCAGCACGGGAGAAGGCGAAATCATCATAGCGGCTGAAACCCTGCGCTCATTCGGCGGTTGAACGCTCGGCCGTCTCACGGGCCGCGCGAGCCTTGAGAACGCGCCGCATGATGACGCCGGCCTGATCGCTTTTCATGCTCATTTCGACGAAATCGGGCTCGGCGACCTGGATGGCGGCGATCGCCTCGAGTGCATCCGCGTCTTCCTTGAAAGCCTGAAGGGCTCCGGCACGCATCGCCGCGGTAGCGCTGTCGTCGTCGATGGCAAAGTCGCGCGCGATGGCAAAGAAATAATGCGTACCTTTCAGGTCGCGCGGCGTCACGAAGTGGGCGATGCGCACGAGAAAGAGATCGCGCTCGCCTTCCCGCGGAGACAGATCCCTGAGCTCGGCCACCGCCGCGTGAAGACCCGGCATGACGAATTCGCCGATGGTACGCCGCGATATCCGTTTTTCACCGAGACCGGTGGAGCGATATATACCCGGGACGGCGCAACTGGCGACGAACCGGTCCACTTGCACCACCTCGTCCCGCGTCGTCACCTTATACGGCGCCGACGCATATTCGGGCGTCCCGACATTGCCTGGATGCAAAAAGGTGAAATGGCTAAGATCGAGAAGATTCTCCTGAAGGGCCACGTAATTGCTTTCGATCGTCATCTGCCCCGTGCCATGGGCCCAGGCAGGATCGGACAACCACCACATATCCGGGATCGCGCTTTGGTCCGCTGGCGCATCGCCCATCCAGATCCACAGGAGCGGCCCGCGCTCGGCCAGGGTATAAGCCGGGACGCGCATCGCGCGTGGCGGCTTGTCGACCGGCGGCGCCTCGATACATTCGCCGGCGGCGTCGAACAGCAGGCCGTGATAACCACAGCGTACCGCGTCACCCTCAAGGCAGCCCTTCGAAAGCGGAAGCGAACGGTGCGGGCAGCGATCGTGCAGCGCGACCGCCGTCCCGTCCTGTGTCCGGTAAAGGAGAAGCTGTTCGCCCAGGATACGGCGGCTCAGGAGCGATCGGCCAACCTCGGATGACCACGCCGCGACATACCAGCAATTTCGGATCAGCGGCGTCGAGGGTCCCGCCATCGATTGGTCCGGCGCTCGTTGCGGCCGAAGCCCGGATACGGGCTTTTCCATTATAGTCGCCATGCTTCAGGCCTCCGTCGTTGCAGGATGGGCGTCGACCGCAAGTTTTGTCTCGGATTCCTCAAAGACAATGACGCCGCAGCCGGTGATTTTGGGGAAAGTGTGAAAATCGTAGATTTGATCGATATCGGCCGTGAGCGCCGCGCGCATGGAGAACCAGATCGACAATTCGGCTGCCTCGGTTCCGCCCAATCGCATCAGTTCCATCTGCGGAATCGCGACCAGCCGCTCGTGGTCATCCTTCAAATGAGACAGGAAGAAGCGATCGAGCGCCTCGTTCGCGATACCGAAACGGGAACCGCTGATCTGATGCGACATACCACCGGTGGCGATCACCACGATCCGCTGGTCCGCGGGCCAGCTCGTGACCGCATCGCGCAGCGCCTCCCCCAGCTTCCACAGGCGCATCGACGTCGGGATCGGGTGCCGGATCATGTTGACCGCGATCGGAAGGACCGGCGCCGGCCAGGGCGCGTCCCACAGATAAGGGAGCCACGAATAGATGCCGTGATCGACCGCGAGATCCTGACAGACCGTCATGTCGAATTCGTTGCGGACGAGATGCTCGGTCACGTGCCAGCCGAAGGCCGTATCGCCGCGCAGATCGGGATAAGGACGCGGACCCCAACCCTCGTCCGCCTGGCGAAAGCTGTCCGCGACGCCGATCGCGAGCGTCGGATAGGCATCGAATTCGAAATGGTTCAGGTGATCATTGTAGACGATCAGAAGCTGGTCGGGCGCCATGCGCGCCAGCCATTGCTTGACCGGCCGGGTTCCGTCGAACCACCTCTGCCATTCAGGCGCGAAGCCCGATTGCATGCCGCGGTCAAACTCCATCCCCATCGAAGGGGTGTGAGAGATGCCGATTCCGCCGACGATTCTAGCCATCGAGGCTGCCTAAGGAACCGACGCGGCGGGGGCAGGCGGCAAACATCGTCTCGAAATCGGTGCCGGCATTGTGCGCGCCGATATGGTAGAGGTTGAGGCCGACAGTGGCGGCAACCTTCAGGATCGCCTGAAGATGACCGCCGGCCCGCAGCATCCCGGTCCAGTCCCGCTGGTCGACCAGCATCCGTTCGCCTTCGCTCAGCTCGAACCCTGCCATGTAGGCGTCTTCATCCGCGAGGAAGCGCGCCCGATTTGCGGGCTTCTTCAGGCTCAGGGCGAATCGATTGAGTTTTTCACCCCGGGTGGAGGCTGCTCCGTCGAAGATGAAGGTCCCCGGTTCTGCGACATCAAATGCGGGATCTTCCAGCATGGGGCCTCTCGGACATTCAACATTATTGAATTGTGATCAGTATAACTGCATAAACCGAAATATTCAAGCGTGTGGAGCGTGTGAATGGAGCGGATGGCGAAGGGTATTCAATCGGTCGAAATCGCCGCGCACATTCTCGATGTGGTCGTCGAGGCGCCACGCCCGCTGCGGTTGAAGGACGTCGCGCAGATGGCGGGACTCGCACCCAACAAGGTCCGGATGTACCTTGTCAGCCTGATCCGCGTCGGCCTGATCGAACAGAATGAGGAGCATGGTCTGTATGCCGTGGGCCGGAAGGCGCTCCACCTGGGGATACTCGCGCTCGGTCAGGAGGGTTTGCTCAACCTGGCGCGGCAGGCGGCGCTCAAGCTTGGAGACGATATCGGCGATGCGGTCCTGCTGTCGGTTTGGGACAGGGATCGCTCGGTAATCATCGCGCACTCGGAAAATGGGGCTTTGCCGATGACCTTCCGGGTCGGGAAGACGACGCCGCTCGATACAGCGACGGGCACCGTTTTTTCCGCCTATTTGGCGGAAGCCCTTGCTGCCGGACGGGAAAAGCTGCAGCGCGAATGGCTGGCAGGCCTGCCGGACGCCATCGCCGCGGTTCATGCCCGGGGTTTTGCCATGGCCTCGCAACTGACGCTTCACGAGGGGGTGACGCTGAGCGGCTATGGGGCGGTCGCGGCCCCGATTTTTGGCCGTGACGGCAGGCTTGCTTATGTCCTGACCGCGTTGTTCGCGACGGGCCTGACGCCGGAAGAGCGCGACGTCCGCGTTGGCGCACTCGTCGCCGCCGCCAAAGGCGTATCATCGGCCGCCGGAGCGACTTAGAGCAATTTCAAGCTGGGCGGAATCACCCGGTGACTCGGAAATCGCGGCAAATCAAAAACCTGGAGCGATCGGTCCGATGCAGGTCGGATCGAACTCGCTCTACGGTTCGTTCGCGAGGTTCGCCTCAAAATCGATGACGGCAGCCGAGAAGCGGTCCGGCTCCTCCATGTTGATGAGGTGGCCCGCACCGGGAAAACGCAGCAATTGCGCGCGCGGAAGCTCCGCCGCGAGCCGCCGCGCGATCTCGCGGTAGCCGATATGATCATGGTCACCGGAAATAATGAGGGCAGGAGTGTCGATCCGGGGGAGTCGCGACGCCAGATTCTCGGGCGCCCGCCGGGGATCGTCGTGGGTCCAGTGCCAGCCGTCATAACGGGAAACCATCGTCTCGAACGCAAGCGAGGCCGGGGGCCTTTGTCGGAGGCTTTGGTAGATGGGATCATCTATCCAGCGCGCGCGGGCAGCCTCCACGCCATGTTCAAGCGCGTAGGCGCGAATGGCTTCGGGTGGGCGTTCGCTCGTCCAGGCATGGCCAGGCAGACCCGAAGAGGCGAGGACCATGCCGCGCGCCTTGCCGAGATGCCGTGCCACAAATTCCAGCACTATGTTTGCGCCAAGCGAAAGGCCGACGAGAAGCGGAGCGCCGGCCGTGGCCACCGCAAGAAGCGCTTCCAGATCATCGACATGATCATAGGGGCCGTCGGGCCGTGACGACGCCCCAAAACCGCGCACGTCGTAACGCACGACCTGAAATCGGCTTTCGAACGTCGCGACCTGCTGATCCCACATCGAACGATCGAAACTGAAACCATGAACCAGGACGACCGGTGCCCCCGTACCGCCCGATGACCAGGCGAGATGTCCGTTCGGTACCGCGAGGATCGCCTCGGTCACGTCAGCCTTGCTTGAATTGAGGATGGATGTGACGTTCGGCGAACAGCCAGCGTTCGCCGTCACGGACGTAGACATCGGCAAAATCGGCGACGATCGACGGAATAGTAGAGGCGATCGGCGCCGCGCCGGCGGCGGAAAAGGTCGTGCAGGTGCTGATGCCGCGTGCGCCCTCCGCCTCGAAATCGATGCGCAGGCCTGAAATGACGTGGCGCGACGTGCGTGGGCCGGCGGCCAGCCGGTCTTCCGCAAACCGCCGTATCGCGGCGCGCCCCTGCATTATCCGCGGGCCGTGGGTGTAGAGTGCGGCTTCGGAAAAGAGCTGGGCGAACCCCTCGGGCGTTCCGCGGTCGAGCTCATGAGCGAAATCCGCATTGAGCCGCTCGATGGCAAGCAGGTCGGCGATGCGCTCCATTCCCTCTTCTCCCTGCGTCAACGCGGCAGCCGCCATTCACCCAGTTCCTCGCCGATCCGCTCGACGGGATTTTCGAGCGTGCCGATGCCCTGGATGAAAACCGATACGGGGCCATCGACGCGCTGA
>DATMIP010000161.1:0-2636 GCA_035554515.1 Sphingomonas sp.
GATGGCGCGGGCTCTATCGGCGACGGGACGCGGAGGCAATAATGACGCAGCCGACATGAAATAGTGTATTAGGCAGATGGAACGCACCCTTATGCGAGCGGTTGAATCGCATAATGATGGGTCAACCAGGAGACGACGACATGGCTTCCGCCGAAGACCAGCTTCCCGAGGGTACCGACAGCGTGATCGAAGGCGCCGGCATCAGCGACGATGGCGGCAATGACCCTATCCGGAACAGTAATGATAAGGGCGATGCGCCGCTGATATCAGCGATCGGAGGCCCAGGCGACGGCCCGACGGCAGCCCTGTTCGACCGCTTCGACGATCTGCGCGGGCAGGCGGGCGACCGGGCGCGCAATCTTGCGCAGGCGGGCAAGGAGCGCGCCACCAGCGCGCTCGACAGCCTCGTCCAGACGGTCGAGGATGCCGCGGCGGAGATCGACGCCAAATTGGGTGCGCAATATGGCGAATATGCGCGGCGCGCGGCGGCGAGCATCGGGAATTTCTCCGATTCGTTCCGTGACAAGGATGTCGATGAATTGTTCGCCGACGCGCGCGAGCTGGTGAAGAAATCGCCGGCGATCGCGATCGGCACGGCGGCGGCGCTCGGCTTCGTGGTCGCGCGGCTGGCGCGATCGGGCCTGCCCGCGGGCGGCTCTGACGAAGATGCACCGAAGGCGTGACACTTCCAACCGACGGCGAGGAGCCCGTGTCGCTCCGCGACCTGGCCGCGCGCGTGATCGACGATACGAAGGCCTATCTTCAGGCCGAACTGGCGCTGGTCCGGCAGATGATCGCGGCCAAGGCCGCTTTGGCGGGGCCCGCGGCGGCGTTGATCGTCGTCGCGATCGTGCTGGTTCAGGCGGCGGTCACGATCCTGGCAGCTTCACTTGGGCTGCTGCTGGCATGCTGGCTCGGCTTGGCCGGCGGCTTCGCGGTGGCGGCGGTGCTGGTGCTGGCGCTGGCGGGGCTGCTCGTCTGGGCGGCGGCGCGGCGGATCAAGGATATTATGAAATGAGCGACGCGGATCTGGTGCGGGCCAAGGCCGACGCGGCCGCCGCGCGCGAACGGCTGTTGGGATCGGCGCAGGCCCTCCAATCGCGCCTGAAGCCGGCGGCGCTTGCCAGCGATGCGTGGGAAAGCGCGCGCGACGCGAGCGAGGCCGCCGCGACAGGCGCCGCGCGCGCCATCGGGAAACGGCCGTTCGCGGCGTCCGCGGCGGTGATTGGCCTTGCCGCGTTGGTCGCGCGCAAGCCGATCGCGCGGCTGTTCGGCAAAATGCGTGATGAAGATTAAGCGAAGGAGCGAAAGATGAGCAGGCCGGAAGCCGAAACCGAAACGAGCGGCGGAACCGAAACGGGCGGCGGCCCGCTTGGCGACGCCTATGGCAAGATCAGCGATCGCGTCGCCGCCGCTTATGCGGCCGCGCGCGAGAAGACCGCCGGCGCGGGCGAAACGCTCGAGGCCAATCCGCTGGCGGCACTGCTCGGCGGGATCGCGATCGGCGCGATCGCCGGTGCGTTGCTGCCCCGGGCCGAGAAGGAGAAGGACTTGCTTGCCCCGCTCGGCGAGAAGATCGGGGAGGCCGCGCGCGCCGCGCTCGCTGCCGGCAGGAGCGCCGGCAGCGGGGCGCTCGACGAGGCCGGCCTTTCAACCGACCAGATTCGTGCGCAGGTGTCGAAGCTGGTCGAGCAGGCACTGAAGGCCGCTGGCGCTGCGGGAAACGCTGCTCTGCAGGCGGCGCGAGAATCGTCGGCCCGATAATGATTCAAGACGAGTTCAGGCGGGCGGGCGCAATTGCCCGCCCGTTGCATTTGGAGAAACGTGGATGATCAAGGTTCGTAGCGCGCTCCTCGCGCTAGGCATCGCTTCGGGCGTGCTGCTCCCCAATATCGCAGGCCCCGCACTGGCCGCGGTTGATACCAGCGATCCGCAGCGCTTCGTGTCCACGCTCACCGCCGACGGCTTCGAAGCGATGCGCACCGGCAATCGCGAGGCCGCGAAGGCGAAGTTCCGGACGCTGCTTTCGACCAATGTCGCGGTCGATATGATCGGCGATCGCCTCATCCGGCGCTGGCTGCCGACCATCAGTCCGGCGCAGCGCGCAGCCTATAAGGCCGCGCTGCCCGGCTATGTCGTCGGAACCTACGCCGACCGCCTGTTCGAATATGCCAATGCCAAGGTCCGCGTGGTGCGCGCGCAACCGACCGCGGGCGGTGGCGCCGACGTATTTACGCAGGTGACCAAGCCCGGCGCCCAGCCGATCCCGGCCACATGGTCGGTGGTCAATGTCGGCGGCGCGTGGAAGGTTCTCAACCTCAACGTCGCAGGCATCAACGTCGCAATGGCGCAGGCGGCGGATTTCGATTCGGTTATCCAGCGGCAGGGCTTCGATTCGCTGGTGAAGATGATGAAAGCGCGCGGCTGATTAACGAGCGGACACTTGAAACCCCCGCTCGCCGGCGGCAGGAGCATATCCATGAGCAAGATGCACCTGGTGTTCGGCGGGCGGGTCAAGGATCCGCGCACGCTTGAGTTTGAAGACCTGTCGAAGATCGACGTTGTCGGCTTCTTTCATGATTATGCAGGCGCAGAGAAAGCCTGGCGCGCAGCATCCCAACGAACCGTGGACGATG
>DATMIP010000162.1:0-23312 GCA_035554515.1 Sphingomonas sp.
CCCCGTTGGAAATAGCGTCCCTCGATGGCGTCGATCACCTGATGGTCGAAGGCGGCGCAATCACCGCCTCCGCCTTTCTCAAGGCCGACCTCGTCGACCGGATTCTTCTTTATCGCGCGCCGATCCTGATCGGCACTGGCAAGCCAGCGCTCCGCGACATCGGCCTTGGCGCGCTTGCCGAGGCGCATGGCCGCTGGACGCTGGTCGACAGCCGCACGCTTGGCATCGACCGGCTCGAAGTCTACGAGCGCCGCACTATGCCCCATAAGGAAAAGTTGCTCGACTCTTCCGCACGGATGGGGCGCTAGCGAGGGCGCATGTTCACCGGCATCATCACCGATATCGGCCGGATTACCGGCGTCGAGCAGAAGGGCGATTTGCGGCTCAGGATCGGTACTGCTTATGACGCTGCCAGCATCGACATGGGCGCTTCAATCGCTTGCTCGGGCGTGTGCCTGACGGTGGTCGACAAGGGGCCCGACTGGTTCGCCGTTGATGTCTCTCACGAGACGCTGTCGCGAACCGCATCGGGAATGTGGGCCGACGGGCGTGAGCTTAATCTCGAACGCGCTTTGCGCGTCGGCGATGAGCTCGGCGGTCATATTGTGACCGGTCACGTGGATGGTGTTGGCGAGCTGGAGGAAATGGAGAGCGACGGAGACTCCATGCGCTTGAGGATCGTGGCCGGCCCCGAAATCGCTCCCTATATTGCCGAAAAGGGGTCTGTCGCGATCGACGGAGTCTCCCTTACCGTCAACAAGATCGCCGACGAACGTTCTACGGGCAGGGTGGTATTCGATTTGAACATTATTCCGCACACCGCGAACAACACGACGCTCGGCACGCTGAATCAAGGCGATAGCGTCAATATCGAGATCGACGTGCTCGCGCGTTATCTCGGCCGGATGGAGCAATTGCGTCATGTCGTCTGATCCGCGCATCGCCCGCCTGCGGCACGCATTCCTTTCGACGCCCGAGGAGGTGATCGAGCAAGCGCGCAACGGGCGCATGTTCATCCTGGTCGACGATGAGGATCGCGAGAATGAAGGCGACCTTATCATTCCGGCGCAGATGGCGACGCCGGACGCGATCAATTTCATGGCGACGCACGGGCGCGGGCTGATCTGCCTCGCGCTTGGCAAGGCGCGGGTCGACCAGCTCGGCCTGCCGCTGATGAGCCGCCAAAACGGGACGCGCCACGAGACCGCCTTCACCGTCTCGATCGAGGCGCGGACCGGCGTGACCACCGGCATCTCGGCCGCCGATCGCGCGCGCACGATCGCGGTCGCTATCGACGCCGCCAATGGCCCGGACGAGATCGTCAGCCCAGGGCATGTCTTTCCCCTGGTCGCCCGCGAAGGCGGCGTGCTGGTGCGTGCGGGCCATACCGAAGCCGCGGTCGACGTTGCGCGGCTCGCCGGCCTCAACCCGTCGGGCGTGATCTGCGAGATCATGAACGATGATGGCCATATGGCCCGGCTCGACGACCTGGTGGCCTTCGCGCAGCGCCACAATCTCAAGATCGGCACGATCCGCGACCTCATTGCCTATCGCCGCCGCCACGACCATCTCGTCGAGAAACGCGCCTCGACCCGCTTTACCAGCCGATGGGGTGGCGAATGGACGGCGACGAGCTTTTACAACAAGGCCACCGGCGACGAGCAGATCGCGCTGATCAAAGGCAAGGTCGATCCCGCCAGGCCGACCTTGGTGCGGATGCATGCCCAGACCCTCTTCGCCGACATGTTCGGCGAGCAGGGCCCTCGTGGAGGATTGCTTGCCGGCGCGATGGAGATAATCGGCCGCGAAGGATCGGGCGTGATCGTCATACTCAACCGGCCGATGGTCGGCGGGCTGCTGAGCAAGGTCGTCGAGGCAAAGGGAAAGAATAACGCGCCTGATCCGGAGGAACTGCGCGATTACGGGGTGGGTGCGCAGATCCTGACGGAACTGGGCGTGCAAGACATGATCCTGCTCACCAATTCGCACCATACCCTGGTGGCGCTCGACGGTTACGGTCTCTCGATCGTCGGCGAACGGCCGATTCCGTGCGGAGGGAAAGAGGCATAATGGCGCGTTTCCTGATCGCCGAGGCGCGCTTCTATGCACATCTGAACGATCTCCTGCTGGAAGGCGCGCGCACTGCGCTGGAGGAGGCGGGCCATCTGCACGAGACCATCACCGTGCCCGGCGCGCTCGAGATCCCGGCGGTGATCGCGATGGCGGCGGAGACGGGGCGCTTCGATGGCTTCGTCGCTTTGGGCGTGATCATCCGCGGCGAAACCTATCATTTCGAAGTGGTCTCGAACGAAAGCGCGCGCGGTTTGATGGCGCTGACGCTCGATGGCATCCCGATCGGCAATGGAATATTGACGGTGGAAGATGAAGCGCAGGCGCTCGCGCGTGCGCGGCCGGACGAGAAGAACAAGGGCGGCGAGGCGGCCAAAGCGGCGATGGCGATGCTGGAGCTCAAGCAGACGTTCGGCTGAAGCGATCCCGGTGGCGGAAAGATAGTAAGCCGGTCGTTCGACCCCGGCAGCCAGTCTTCAGAGGGGGAGCAGAAAGGCGCGGTCGGGCCGTGGCCCCGAATTTTACTCCTCTCCCATCCGGAGCGCGGCGATGAACGCCTCCTGGGGGATGCTGACGCTGCCATATTCGCGCATGCGCTTCTTGCCCTCTTTCTGCTTGTCGAGCAGCTTGCGCTTGCGGCTGGCGTCGCCGCCATAGCATTTGGCGGTCACGTCCTTGCGCATCGCGGCGATCGTCTCGCGGGCGATCACCTTGCCGCCGATCGCGGCCTGGATCGGGATCTTGAACAGATGGCGCGGGATCAGGTCCTTGAGCCGCTCGCACATGCCGCGTCCGCGCGCTTCGGCGGTGCCGCGATGGACGATCATGCTGAGCGCGTCGACCGGCTCGGCGTTGACCATGATGCTCATCTTGACGAGGTCGCCCTCGCGATAGCCGATCTGGTGATAATCGAAGCTGGCATAGCCGCGGCTGATCGATTTCAGCCGATCGTAGAAATCGAACACCACTTCGTTGAGCGGCAATTCGTAGGTCACCTGAGCGCGGCCGGCGACGTAAGTCAGGTTCTTCTGAACTCCCCGGCGATCCTGGCAGAGCTTGAGGATCGAGCCGAGATATTCGTCCGGGCAATAGATCACAGCTTCGATCCATGGTTCCTCGATCGAACCGATCCGGCTGGGATCGGGCATGTCGGCCGGGTTGTGCAGCTCGATCTCGCCGCGATCATGTGCGAGCTGGATCTTGTAGACCACGCTCGGCGCGGTCGTGATCAGATCGAGATCATATTCGCGCGTCAGCCGTTCCTGAATGATCTCCAGGTGGAGCAGGCCGAGGAAGCCGCAGCGGAAGCCGAAGCCCAATGCCGCCGAACTTTCCATCTCGAAGGTGAAGCTCGCATCGTTGAGGCGCAGCCGCGAAATGCTCTCGCGCAATTTGTCGAAATCGGCGGCGTCGACCGGGAACAGCCCGCAAAACACCACCGGCTGGACCAGCTTGAACCCCGGCAGCGGCTCGGCCGCCGGACGCTTGGCATCGGTGATCGTGTCGCCGACCGCAGTCTGCGCCACCTCCTTGATCTGCGCGGTGATGAAGCCGATTTCGCCCGGCCCGAGATCGGTCAATTGCTCGATCTTGGGATTGAAGCAGCCGACCCGGTCGACCAGATGCTGGGTGCCGCCCGCCATGAAGGCGATCTGTTGCCCTTTCCTCAGCACGCCATCGATCACGCGCACGAGGATGACGACGCCAAGGTAGGGATCATACCAGCTGTCGACCAGCATCGCCTTGAGCGGCGCGTCGATATCGCCCTTTGGCGCGGGGATCTTGGCAACGATCGCGTCGAGGATCTCATCGATGCCGATGCCGGACTTGGCCGACGCCAGCACCGCTTCGGACGCGTCGAGCCCGATCACCTCCTCGATCTCCGCACGGACTTTCTCGGGCTCGGCCGCCGGTAGATCGATCTTGTTGATGACCGAGATGATCTCATGATCATGCTCGATCGATTGATAGACATTGGCGAGCGTCTGCGCCTCGACGCCTTGCGCCGCATCCACCACCAGCAGCGCGCCCTCGCACGCGGCAAGGCTGCGGCTTACCTCGTACGCGAAGTCGACATGGCCCGGCGTGTCCATCAGGTTGAGGACATGCCCCTTCCAGTTCAGGCGCACGGTCTGCGCCTTGATCGTGATGCCGCGCTCCTTCTCGATATCCATATTGTCGAGCACCTGCGCCGACATTTCGCGTTCGGTCAGGCCGCCGGTGCGCTGGATAAGGCGATCGGCAAGCGTCGACTTGCCATGATCGATATGCGCGATGATCGAGAAGTTACGTATCTTGTCGAGGGGTGTCATGGCGCGCGCCTAGCAGGCGAGTGCGCGGGGGGCAAAGGTCGCGGTCGCCTGTCGCGTGGAGTTGGTGCGTCATGCCAGGACGGGCCGGAAGCCAGATCTCGTGAAACGAACGCGGCGCCAAAGCCTCCCGAGATCCCGGCTTTCGCCGGGATGACGGGTGGGGGGAATACCCTATTTCTTCTTCGGCTTCGGCGCGGGTCCGCCGACGCCAGGCGCCGCATCATAGCTGGTCGGGGCTCCGGCCGGATCGCGCGCGGCGGCAAGCTCGGCGCGCAATGCGGCGACATCATCGCGCGCGGCGGCGGCCATCGCCTTGACCGCTTCGAATTCGTCCCGGCTGACGAAATCCTCGCCGCCGATCCATGCCCTGAACTTCTCGCGCGCGCTGCCTTCGGCCTCGCGGCCCATGCCCGCCATCGTCCCGGCAAAGCCATTGGCCATCTTGACCAGGTCCTCGAAGAACTTGTTCTCGCTCTGCATGGGGTCACTCCTCAGGGTGTGTTAGTCGACTAGATGGGCGCAGCTCCGCCTTTAGACAAGTTCTTCCCGGGCGGCCGCGAGGAGGAATTCGACATTGCCCTCGGGCCCGGTAATCGGGCTGCGTTCGATGCCGGCAACGGCCCAGCCCTGCGCTTCGATCCAGTGGCGCACTTCCGCGCAGACGCGCGCGTGGACGATCGGGTCGCGCACCACCCCGCCCTTCCCGACCTCCTCGCGGCCAGCGTCGAATTGCGGCTTGATCAGCGCGATCAGGCGCGCATCGGGTTTGGCAAAGCGTAATGGCCGATCGAGCACCTTGGCGAGCCCTATGAAGCTCGCGTCGCACACGATCAGATCGACAGGCTCGGGAATTTCGGCGCTGGTCAGGTTGCGCGCATTGAACTTTTCCAACACGATGACACGATCATCCTGGCGCAGCTTCCAGGCCAGCTGGTTGGTGCCGCTATCGACCGCATAGACCCGCGCGGCGCCGCGCGTGAGCAATACATCGGTGAAGCCGCCGGTGGAGGAGCCCACGTCGATCGCTACCGAATTCGCCACGTCCCAACCGAAATGGGCCAAAGCATGATCGAGCTTTATCCCCCCACGGGAAACCCACGGATGGTCGCGGCCACGAACCTCGAGCGGCGTATCATGTCCGATCTGCTCGCCAGCCTTGGCGATCTTGCGCTCGCCCGCGAATACGAGGCCCGCGAGGATCAGTGCCTGCGCCCGCGTGCGGCTCTCCGCAAGCGCACGATCGACAAGCAGCTGGTCGGCACGAATGCGGGTCATCCCGAACCTATAGCGGAGCATTCGGTCACGCGCATGCCCAACCGTGCTTGTCAACACCGCTTGGCGGTGCCACGCTCCACGAACCGCATCGGTTAGGAATGGGCGTTGATCACCTGCATCCGGGAAGTACGCCGCGCGCGAGGGCTTACCCTCTTCGATGTAGCGCAACGATGTGCTCCAGCGACCACGGCCCAGACGATCGGCCGGCTGGAAACGGGTACGCGAACCGTCAGCGTGGCATGGCTCAATCGCATCGCGCGCGCGCTCGACGTCGAGGCAGCCGATCTGGTGCACCTCCCGGACAAAGGCGAATTGCCCGTAGAGGCCTTGCTTGGCCGCGAAGGCGCGCACCCGCCGACTAAGCCATCGTCGGCCACCCCCCCTCAGCCGCGAGTGGGCATGGTGGCTATCATCGTTGAACAGAGCGTCGGCGATTATCGAGCCGGCGACGTGATCTGGTGCGAGCGGATCATGGCCGACGGATTTGGCGCAGCGCTCAACCGCGATATATTGGTGCCCCGCGCCGGCGGCCGGCTGGCCTTCGGACGGATGATCGGGCTCGAAGGCAGTCGCCTGCTGCTCCTTCCGCAGGAAATCGGGGCGCGGCAAACGGTAATCGCGGACGCCCCCTGGGTCGCAGTCGCACGGCGCATCGTGCGCGATCTCTGACAATAATCGGCCCCTCGGGGACGAAGGCCAAAGATATTGGACCAACTCCCGCGGCAGGCGGCTGGTTGAAAAGATCTGTGTTTTATAGCTGGTTGGAACTAACTGCCCTTTCAATCATTCTATATTGCAAGAGTTCGTTTCGCATTCGCAATAATTTCGGGTACGGCCCGGAAATCAATCGTATCGGCGCAATCTCATTGCATGCCGGAACCATCAATGCATGAACGATTTCTTATGACTCTAGTAGTATGCGTGTGTTGGAATTTTGAATGCGTTTTGTTTCTGTACTGGTAGCGTTCGCGTTATGCTTCAATTCGCCGCTGGCTGCGGCCGCCGACGCACAGAACACTATCTCCGAGGCAAATGCTTCAAATCGATCTTCCCTCCTGGCCGATTGCAATGAGACGGTGTTCACGCCGTCGCCGATGGCACCCCGGGGCGTGCTGCACCGCACGACCTTCGCCTCCAAACCGGGCCGCCCCCCTGCCGGAAAGCGCCATAAGCAGGCGCACAAAAAACCGGTCGCGCACAAGCACAAGAGAATCGTACAAAAGAAGGTGGAGCAGAAGAAGGTCGCGCAGAGTAAACCTGTCGTGCACAAGAAGGTTACGCACAAGAAACCCGTTGCGCACAAGAAACGTGCTTCCAGGAAACATGCGCCCAGACGACCGGTCCATCGGACGGCCGCGCGCGCCTTGCAGCGGGTAACTTATGCGAGCCCGCTTTGCGAGGAACGCACGCAGGGAATTAATGATATGCTCGGGCTCGACAGCATTCCCACGGAAACCCCGGTCGCAGCGACGGATATTTTGGTGCCGAACGAGATTTTCGATCTGCCGCCCGTCCTGCCGGGAGGAACGGCGAGCCCCAGCTTCCCCGGCAATCCTTTCTTTCCCGGAGTACCGGTGATTATCCTGCCCCCGCTCGGCCCTCCCGGTCCGGGAAATCCGACCAATCCCGGCGGACCCGACACGCCACCGGTCATAACCCCTCCCACGTCGTCCGTGCCCGAACCGGCCAGCTGGGCCATGATGATATTCGGCATGGCCCTGATCGGGCGCGGGATCCGTCGCCGCCGCGTCGTGGCACTGCGGAAATGCGGCTGCGGAGCAATATCCCTTTAAGTCAGATCAGCGAAACGCCGTCGACGTCGATCAGGTCGGCACCGACATAGGTTCCGACCAGCAGCACGCGCTTTTCAACCTCGTCGATCGGCGTGCGCCGCAGATCGAGCGCGAAGCGCCCGCCGACATCGCGACGCAGGTAAAAGCTGCCGCCGTCGCGCAGGAGCAATCCGGTTTCCTCGATTCGCTGGCCTATTTGCATCCCTCCTCATTAGCTCCTCGGAAGGCTGCCGCGCCATCGCGAAGCGCGCCGCGACGATTGTCGGGCCTGCAGTGTTGCATTGCAGCGACAACATGGAGCAGGCTGGTCTCGCCGATCAGATCAACCGGTCGCATCACGATCAGCCCCCAAGCGCCGAAAACCTGACTATTCCCGTGTCCGGACTTGGTCGGCTATCATATCGATGCCTTTCCAGGGGAAACCTCGCTTCGCTACCATTGTCGCGGTGCGGCGGCATCGCCGCCATTGACCGGCGCGTGTCCCCTCCGCATCGTGCGCGTGCGAAGCGGGAGCGCATGGACGTTGCGGATCGTTATCATCGATGACAGCGGCTTGCGGGCGACGGTCCTGGAAGAGGGGCTGCGCGAGGCGGGCTATGAGGATATTCACGTCGTGCCCCCGCGCGGCGCATTCGTGCTGCGGCTCGAGCGGATCGCGCCCGATGTCGTGCTGATGGATCTCGGCAGCCCGAGCCGCGACATGCTTGAGGAAATGCTTGCCGTCAGCCGCGCGCTCGCAAGGCCGATCGCGATGTTCGTCGACCAGTCGGACGATGACATGATCGGCGCGGCGATCGACGCCGGCGTATCGGCCTACGTTGTCGACGGCCTGCGCAAGGAAAGGGTCAAGCCGATCCTCGACCTCGCGATTCGCCGTTTCAACGCCTTCGCCAGGATGCAGAGCGAGCTGGACGAAGCGAAAACCGCGCTGGCGGAGCGCAAGACCATCGATCGCGCCAAGGCGATCCTGATGGAAAACCGCAAGCTGAGCGAGGCCGATGCTTATGCCCTGCTGCGATCGACCGCGATGAATCAGGGCCGCCGGATAGCCGAAGTCGCCGAGGCCCTGATCACCGCGAACAGCCTTTTGGGAGGGAGGGCATGACCCCCTTATCGATCGCCTTTCTGCCCCTGACCGACAGCAGCGTGCTGATTGCCGCGCGCGAAAAGGGATTCGCAGCCGCACAAGGCATCGACCTCACGCTCGTCCGCTCGACATCGTGGGCGACGTTGCGTGATCGGCTCGTTTACGGCCAGGTTCAGGCGGCCCACATGCTGGCGCCGCTCGCGATCGCGGTGACGCTGGGGTTAAGTCAGCATCCGGCTTCGCTCGCCGCGCCATTCAAGCTCAACGTGAATGGCAATGCGCTGACGATGTCGCCAAGCTTCGCGGCGGCGCTCGATCCCGATCTGCCGCGCCGGATCGATGACCCGATCGCGACTGCGCATGATTTCGCGAGCGCCATCGGGCTTCACCATCGCAAACCGGTCATCGGCGTCGTCCACCGCTTCTCGAGCCACGCATTGATGCTCCGTTATTGGCTGGGCTTCGCCGGAGTCGATCCCGATCGCGATCTTACGCTGCGTGTTTTGCCGCCGTCGCTGATGGTCGAAGCATTGCGAACCGGAGAGATAGATGGTTTCATCGCCGGTGCACCGTGGGCGAGCGTAGCTGCTGCCGACGGTATCGGCGAAATCGTCGCCGCCGGCGCGCGGATCTGGCAGCGCGGGGTCGAGAAGGTGCTCGCCTTCCGCACGCTTTGGATGGAAGAGCAGGCCGAAACCGTCGACCGGCTGTTGGTGGCATTGTCCAATGCGGCTGCATGGTGCGACGCGGCGGAGAATCATGACGAACTTGCCGGGCTGCTGGCCGGACCGAATTATGTCGCCCAGCCAGCGGAACTGATTCTCCCCGCGCTCACCGGGCAGCTGATTCTTCGGCAGGGTGATCCGCCGCTTTCGGTACCCGATTATCTGTTGTTCCACCGCGAGGCCTGTGCCTTTCCGTGGCGTAGCCAGGCGTTGTGGATCTATTCGCAGTTCGTGCGCTGGAAGATGGTAGAACCTTCGGCAAAGGCGGAGCGCGCGGCCGCGGACGTCTTTCGATCGGACATATATCGCCGCGCGCTCGGGGCTACCGGCGTGCCGATGCCGGGTGCCAGCATGAAGCTGGAAGGCGCGCTCGGCGCCCCACTCGCGGTCGGGTCACACCGCGCGACGCTGACGCTGGGACCGGACCGGTTCTTCGACGGCCGGGTCTTCGATCCTCACCACGTCGCTGCCTATGTCTCTCAATTCGGTTCAGAGTGACGCATTCTTTTTTTGCACTTGCGAAATGAAATAGAATCGTCAACCTTGTCGTCGTCGCGCATTGAAGCGTGTCCAACGGAGCGTGTCCCAGTGTCGGGCACATTCTCCACTGCTGACAGCAAAGCCGCTGTCCGATCGCCCGTCAGGGTGGATCGGAGGCGGCTTTTTTCTTGCGCTCAACACATCGACATCAGGGAATTGATATGGCGACGATCTACTGGAAAGGCGAAGCGACGACCCGCCCGAGCGGCTTCTGGGAAGCAGGCCACCGTCCCACGCTGATTGCATCCTTCCTCTATTTCGACCTCGCATTCATGGTGTGGGTGCTGCTCGGGCCGCTTGCCCCGGAAATCGCGCGGACGCTGGCGCTGTCGCCCGCGCAAAAGGGCCTGATGGTGGCGACGCCGACTCTCGCCGGCGCCATATTGCGCGTCGTCAACGGGCTGCTGGTCGATCGTATCGGCCCCAAACGTTCGGGCGCGATCAGCCAGCTCATCGTGATCGGCGGTCTGCTTTCCGCCTGGGCGATGGGGGTGAGCAGCTTCGGCGGGACACTCGCACTCGGCGTGATTCTAGGCTTTGCCGGTGCCAGCTTCGCGATCGCCCTGCCGCTTGCGAGCCGCTGGTATCCGCCCGAGCATCAGGGCAAGGCGATGGGCGTCGCCGGCATGGGCAATTCCGGGACGGTATTCGCGTCGCTGTTCGCGCCGATGCTGGCGCAGTGGTTCGGCTGGAATGCGGTGCTCGGGCTCGCGTGCATCCCGCTCGCCATCGTGTTCGTGATTTACATGATCATGGCGAAGGATGCGCCCGACGCGCCGGCACCGAAGCGGATCATCGCCTATCTTGAACCGCTCAGGCAGGCCGACGCCTGGTGGCTGATGGGCTTTTACGCCGTGACCTTCGGCGGTTTTGTCGGGTTGGCGGCCTCGCTGCCAATCTACTTCACCGACCGGTTCGGCCTGACCACGATCGTTGCCGGCTATTGCACCGCAGGTTGCGTGTTCGCCGGCTCGCTCGTCCGCCCGATGGGCGGCGCGCTCGCCGACCGGATTGGCGGCGCGAAAACGCTGACCGGTGTCTATATCGTTGCGGCGGCAGCGCTGGCAGGGGTGAGCATCGCAACGAGCGTGTCCAGCGCGCTCAGCCTGTTCGTGCTGGCCATGCTGGCATTGGGTGCGGGTAATGGCGCGGTGTTCCAGCTCGTCCCCCAGCGCTTTCGCGCCGAAATCGGCGTGATGACCGGGCTGGTCGGGATGGCAGGCGGCGTCGGCGGTTTCTATCTCGCCTCGTCGCTCGGTTTGGCGAAGCAGTTCACCGGCACCTATCAGCCCGGATTTCTCATTTTCGCAGGGCTCGCGCTGGCCGCCCTGGCGGGACTTACGATAGCCAAGCAAAATTGGCGGAAAACATGGGGAGCTGCTGCAGGCGTACAAATCTGAGCGGCCGAAATCGCTCATTCAGAACAAGGGGGATATTATGAAACTTTATGTTGCTCTGGCCGCCGTCGCGGCGGCCGCCGGACCCGCGTGCGCCGTACCGATCGTGCTCAAGCCGCTGGTCGATTTTCGACTCCGCTACGAACATGATGACCAGCAGGGGTTGCCTCGCAATTCGACCGGAATAACCGCGCGTCTGCGCGGGGGGATATCGGCCACCAGTGGCGCGTGGAGCGCACTGGTGGAGGGTCAAGGCAATGTCGCGCTCGTCGACCATTTCTATGACGGTCTGAACGGGCTCGCCACGCGCCCATTGATCAACGATCCGGAGAATATCGCGCTGTATCGCGCGCAGATCGAATATCGCGTGAAGACGCTGACATTGACCGGCGGACGCCAGCGAATCGTGCTGGACGACGAACGTTTTGTCGGCGCGTCCGGCTTCCGTCAGAACGGCCAGACATTTGACGCGGTACGCGCCGAATGGAGCCCGCTTCCAAAACTCAAGGCGGATGTGAGTTATGTCTGGTCGGTGCGCACCATCTGGGGCATCGACGGGAAGGGCGCGCGCCAGCAGGCGGTGGGAGGGGACAATTTCCTCGCGAACGTCCGCTATACGACTCCGCTGGGAGCGCTCACCGGCTTCGCCTATCTGGTCGATCAGGACGAAGCGGCCGTGCAATCATTCCGCCTGTCGAGCCAGACCTATGGCGTCCGGCTGGCCGGAGCCCGCGCCCTCTCCAAACATGCGAAACTTTCCTATCAGGCCAGCTTCGCGAGCCAGAGCGATTATCACCGCAACCCGAATAACTATCGCGCCAATTATTACCTGATCGACGCAACGCTCGATCTCGACGCGCTGAAGCTGGGCGGCGGCTATGAGGTGCTGGGTGCCGACAAGGGCGCGGCGCTGACATCCTTCCAGACACCGCTGGCGACCTTGTTCAAATTCCAGGGCTGGGCCGATAAATTTGTGACGACGCCCGCCAATGGCGTGCGCGACCTCTATGGCAGCGTCGGATACGGCGTGAAACAGATCGGCCCCGCCAAGGGCATCATGTTCCAGGCAATTTACCACCGCTTCGACAGCGACCGTCTTAGCCAGCACCAGGGCGAGGAGATAGATCTGCTCGCCACGGCAAAGTTCGGCCGGAAGGCGGTGTCGATACGCTATGCCGACTATAACGCCGATCGGCTTGCCACTGACACGCACAAATTATGGCTTCAGCTGGATTGGATTTTGTAAGCTCTTTGCCGCAGTGCAAAATAAGCACTTGAGGCGGCCGGAGAATCAGGTCATTCTCCGGCCATGAGGGCAAGGATGCCCTGCAACATCACCCGAAGCGCCCATTGCTGGGTGCCTGGGGCGGATCGAGCCGCCGGAAACGGCGGTAGGGATCACAGGCAAAGCCGCCATGGAGGCGCTGGATCACCCAGCGCCTCCATGGCGGCTTTTTTCGTTTCTGGAGCGTAAGGCATGGATTTTCAGCGGCAAGTTGCGGGCGAAGAGCCGGGGGAGGAAGGCGTCGGACGCGTTGCGCCCCCGCGGCTGGTGGTGATCGGCAACGGCATGGCCGGCTGCCGCGCCGTCGAGGAATTGCTGGAACGCGACCCGGGACGCTATCGCGTCACCATTTTCGGGGCCGAGCCGCACGTCAATTATAACCGTATCATGCTGTCCCCCGTCCTCGCCGGGGAGAAGACATTCGAACAGATCGTGATCAACGATCGCGCCTGGTATGATGACAATGGCATCGAACTGGTGGCTGGCGATCCCGTCATCGCGATCGATCGCACGGCACGTACCGTCACCGCGCGGTCCGGTCGGGTTGTGAATTACGACAAATTGCTGATCGCCACGGGCTCCGATCCATTCATCATCCCGGTGCCCGGCAAGGACCTGCCGGGCGTGATCAGTTTCCGCGACATGAGCGATGTCGATCATATGCTCGCGGCCGCCGAGCGAGGCGGAGACGCGGTCGTGATCGGCGGAGGCCTGCTGGGGCTGGAGGCTGCCCATGGCCTCAGCCTGCGCGGCATGAAGGTGACTGTAATCCACCTGATGCCCACCCTCATGGAACGTCAGCTCGACGAAGCGGCTGGCTGGCTGCTCAAATCCGCCCTCGAGGCGCGCGGACAGACTATTCTGACTGGCGCCAACACCGCCGAGATCGTTGGGACCGATCGCGTGGAAGGCGTACGACTGCAGGACGATCGCATAATCCCTGCAAGCCTGGTGGTGATGGCGGTCGGCATTCGCCCGTCGGTCGCACTGGCGCGCGAGGCGGGGCTTGCCGTCGGGCGCGGCATTCAGGTCGACGATCATATGGTGACGAGCGATGCGAACATCCTCGCCGTCGGTGAGTGCGTCGAGCATGACGGCAACGTCTACGGTCTCGTCGCTCCCCTCTGGGAAATGTGCAGGGCGCTCGCCGACGGGCTGGTCGAGCAGCCAAGCGGCTATCGTGGCTCGGTCACGTCGACCAAGCTCAAAGTGTCCGGCATCGACGTCTTTTCGGCGGGGGATTTCTCCGGCGGCGAGGGCGCAGAGGACATCGTCCTGCGCGATGCCAGCCGAGGGATCTACAAGCGCGTCGTTATCAAGGAAAACCGCATCGTCGGCGCGGTGCTCTATGGCGATACTGCAGACGGCAACTGGTATTTCGACCTGCTCAGGAAAGGCGAGGATATCGCGGCGCTCCGCGATCTGCTGATCTTTGGCCAGGCCTTCGCCCATGGAGGGGGCCAGACGGACCCTAAGTCGGCCGTTGCGGCGCTCTCGGACGATGCCGAGATTTGCGGCTGCAACGGCGTTTCCAAGGGAAAGGTCGTTCAGTCGATCGTCGCCGGGGCCTGTACGCTGGATGCGGTGCGCGCGACCTGCAAGGCGTCGGCCTCATGCGGCTCGTGCACCGGCCTGGTGGAGCAATTGCTGGGCCTGACGCTGGGCGAGGATTATGGCGGTGAGCGCGACGTGCGCACCGTCTGCAAATGCACCAGCTTCGGGCATGACGATGTCCGGCGCGAGATCGTCGCGCAGGGCATGAAGTCCATCCCAGAGGTGATGCAGAAGCTCCACTGGTCGACTCCCGATGGCTGCTCTTCCTGCCGCCCCGCGCTCAATTATTACCTGCTTTGCGCCTGGCCTGGTGAATATCAGGACGATCAGCAGAGCCGCTTCGTCAACGAACGCATGCACGCCAACATCCAGAAAGACGGCACCTATTCGGTCGTACCAAGGATGTGGGGCGGACTTACCAACCCGCGCGAGCTGCGCGCGATCGCCGACGTCGTGGAAAAATTCAACGCGCCGATGGTCAAGGTGACGGGTGGCCAGCGGCTCGACATCTTCGGGATCAAGAAGGAGGACCTGCCCGCAGTGTGGGCCGATCTCAACGCTGCGGGGATGGTTTCCGGCCATGCCTACGGCAAGTCGCTGCGTACGGTGAAGACTTGCGTCGGATCCGAATGGTGCCGCTTCGGAACCCAGGATTCGACCGGTCTGGGAGTCCAGATCGAGCGGATGAGCTGGGGCTCATGGATGCCGCACAAGTTCAAGATCGCCGTATCGGGCTGCCCCCGCAATTGCGCCGAGGCGACGATCAAGGACTTTGGCGTGGTCTGCGTGGACAGTGGTTACGAGCTCCACGTTGGAGGTAATGGCGGCATCAAGGTCCGGGCCACCGATCTGCTCTGCAAGGTCGAGACCGAACAACAGGCGCTCGATTATTGCGCCGCCTTCATCCAGCTCTATCGCGAGGAGGCGCGCTATCTGGAACGGACCGCTCCCTGGATCGAGCGGGTCGGCGTCGATTATATCAAGCAGCGCATCGCCGAGGATGAGGTCGGCCGCGAGGCGCTGACCGCACGCTTCCTGTTCTCCCAGAGTTTTTCGCAGGACGACCCATGGGCGGCGCGCGTCGCGGGCGAAGCGCGCGAACAGCATGCGCATCTGGGCGAATTCCGCCCGCTCGAAATTCAGGCAGCGGAGTAATCAAATGCATATTGGGGACTGGATCGACGTCGGCCCGATCGCGGCAATTCCGGTACGCGGCGCGCGCACCGTGCCTGTGGCCGGCGGCGAGGAAATCGCGCTGTTTCGTACCGGCGACAATCAGGTGTTTGCGCTGGTCAATCGTTGCCCTCACAAGCATGGGCCGCTGAGCCAGGGAATCGTCCATGGCCATGCCGTTTCCTGTCCGTTGCATAACTGGCGGATCAGCCTGGTCACCGGCGAGGCGCTGGGCGAGGATAAGGGCTGCACCCCGACCATCCCGGCCAAGGTCGATGGCGGCCGTGTGTTGATCTGCCGCGCTTCGACGCTGAAGGCTGCCGCCTGACGTGACCCGCGCGGTCCGCACAACCTGCCCTTATTGCGGTGTCGGCTGCGGGATCGTGGCGACGGCAACGGGCACGCGTTCCCTGGCGATCGCGGGGGACACCGATCATCCGGCCAATGCGGGACGGCTCTGCTCAAAGGGCACGCATCTTGGCGAAACGGTCGGGCTGGAAGGCCGCCTGCTCGAGCCGATGATCGGCAAGCGCCGCGCGAGCTGGAACAATGCGCTCGACCTGGTCGCACGGCGGTTCAAGGACACGATCGCCCGGCATGGCCCCGACAGCGTCGCCTTCTACGTTTCGGGCCAGTTGCTGACGGAGGATTATTACGTCGCCAACAAGCTGATGAAGGGGTTCATCGGCTCGGCCAATATCGACACCAACTCACGTCTCTGCATGTCGAGCGCCGTTGCCGGCCACGTGCGCGCCTTCGGGGAAGACGTCGTTCCCGTCAGCTACGACGATCTCGACCATGCCGATCTTGTGATATTGGTAGGCTCCAACACGGCCTGGTGTCACCCGATCGTGCACCAACGTATCGAGGCCGCACGCGCCGTGCGCGGGACGCGGCTGGTGGTGATCGACCCCCGCCGCACCGAGACTTGCGATGGGGCCGACCTCCATCTCCCCATCCGCCCCGGCAGCGACGTCGCGTTGATGAACGGATTGCTCGCGCATTGCCTGCGCGAGGGCCTGATCGATCAGGCCTATATCGACGCGAGCGTCAACGTCCCCGAGGGTTTCTGGGGCGCCCTGGAGCAGGACCATGACCTGTGGACGATTGCCAGGACGTGCGACGTACCCCCGGCCGATCTGGCCCGCTTCTATGAAATGTTCGCCGTCGCTCCCCGGACGATCACCTTGTTCAGCCAGGGCATCAATCAGGCATTGCGTGGGACCGATCAGGTCAACGCGATCACCAACCTCCATCTGGCGACCGGGCGTATCGGCAAGCGCGGCGCCGGCCCCTTCTCGATCACCGGTCAGCCCAACGCTATGGGAGGGCGCGAGGTGGGCGGTCTCGCCTCCACGCTTGCGGCCCACATGAATTTCTTACCCGAGGATGTCGCCCGCGTCGGCCGATTCTGGGCGGCCCCGAAAATGGCAGCCAAGCCCGGCCTCAAGGCGGTCGACCTCTTCCGGGCGGCACGCGACGGCGGGATCAAGGCCTTGTGGGTCATGGCCACCAACCCGGCAGTGAGCATGCCCGATGCGAACATGGTGCGCGACGCGCTGGCCGCCTGCCCGTTCGTCGTCCTGTCCGAAGTTATGGCCGATACCGACACGAGCCAGTTTGCCGATGTCCGTCTGCCGGCGACTGGCTGGGGCGAGAAAGACGGCACGGTCACCAATTCTGAACGCTGCGTCAGCCGCCAGCGCGCCCTGTTCGAGGCACCGGGCGAGGCGCGGCCCGATTGGTGGATCGTGACGCAGGTCGCAAGGCGTATGGGTTGGTCGACCGCATTTGCCTATGATCATGCCGCTGACATCTATCGCGAGCATGCCCGACTGTCAGCTTATGGCAACCAGGGCGCACGCATGTTCGACCTCGGTCAGCATGCCGCGATAGGCAATCACGCCTATGACGCGCTCGAACCCTTCCGCTGGGGCGGAGACGCCTTCGCGGACGGTCGCTTCCCGACGCCCGATGGCAAGGCGCGGCTCGTCCCGGTGCGGCAAGGGCCGCTGGCCGCGCCGCTCGTCGATTGGCCGCTGACGCTCAATACCGGGCGCTATCGGGACCAGTGGCACACCATGACCCGTACCGGCCTGAGCCCGCGGCTCGCGCGCCATCGCGAGGAGCCTGTGGTGGAGCTCCATCCGCGCGACGCCGACCGGTACGATCTGCGCGAAGGGGGCATCGCGCGCGTTGCGACCGCGCAGGGAGACAGTCTGTTTCGCGTGGCGCTGACCGATCGCCAGCGGCCGGGCGAAATCTTTACCCCGATCCATTGGACCGACCGCCAGGCAAGCGGTGGCAGAACCGGCCTGCTGCCACGCCCCCTGGTCGATCCGCATTCCGGCCAGCCCGGCTTCAAATCGACGCCCGCCAGGATCGAAAGCGTCGCGTGCGAATGGCGTGGCTTTCTCATCGTGCGGGGCAATGCAGCCGAGACGCCGAAATGCCTGTGGCATACCCGCATCACCGTGCCGGACGGTGCCCTGTACGAACTCGCGGGAAACGGCCCTGCGGAACGGCTGGAAAAAACCCTGCCGGAAGGCGCGCGCATCGAAGCGCGCGACGCCGGTCGGGGATCGTGGCGGGTGGCGGTGATACGCGAAGGCCGTCTCCAGGCGGCCTTGTTTACGACGCGCAGCGGGGAGCTCCCGCCACGCGACTGGCTGATTGCGCAACTTGGCGCGCCCGACGTCGCGCCCACATTGCTCGCTGGCCGCGCCCCGGGCGTGCAGGTCGATCGCGGTCCATTGGTATGCGTCTGTTTTGATGTAGGCATGCGCGCCATCGTGGCGGCCATCGCCGAGCAACAGCTCACCGACGTCGCGGCGGTTGGCAAGGCGCTTGGTGCGGGAACCAATTGCGGATCGTGCCGCCCGGCCATCGCCAATTTGCTGGCCGAATGCAGGGAGCCCGCCCATGCCGCATCCTGACGCACCGCAACCCGTGTGGCTGGTCGGAGCCGGCCCGGGCGATCCCGATTTGCTGACCTGCAAGGCCGCCCGTCTGCTCGCCGAAGCGGATATCGTGTTCTACGACGCTCTCGTCAGTGGCGACGTGCTCGCGCTTGCCCCTCAGGCGCAACTGATCGGCGTTGGCAAGCGCTCCGGGCGCCATTCGAAGCGCCAGGAGGACATCAACGAACTGTTGCTCGCCGCGGCCAGGACCGGGAAGCGCGTGATACGGTTGAAAGGCGGCGACCCTTCGATCTTCGGTCGCTCGGCTGAGGAGATGGCGCACCTCGCGGCCAATGGCGTCGCTGTCCGCATCTGCCCAGGCGTAACCAGCGCGAGCGCCGCCGCCGCGAGCGGCCTGGTCTCGCTCACGCTGCGCGGCCATGCCCGCAAACTGACGTTCGTCACCGCGCATGCGCGCGCGGGCGAAGAGCTGGATCTCGACTGGGCCGCGCTGGCGCAGCGCGATGCCACGCTGGCATGCTATATGGGCAGGGCGGCGGCTCCCGAAATCGCGCAGCGGCTCATAGCGGCAGGCCGCGCGCCCGACACACCCGTGATGATAGCGGTCAACGTCTCGCTTCCGACCGAGCGGATTGTCCGCGGCAGGCTTGATGCGCTCGGTTTTCTCGTTCGCACGATCAGCGATGACGAGCCTACATTGCTCCTGATCGGGGAGGCAGTCGCCACGCCGATGGCAACCGCAGTGGCGCATGTCGAGGCGTCGTCCTGCTGAACGGCGGGCCGCGCATCAGTCCCGTCCGTTCTTCAGCGATCATCTTCCCACGCCCGTAGATCGGCGGGTGTATTTATGTTGGGCAGCGCCGGCCCGCGGACGAGGCGCGGGCCAACCAGCGCGAACCAGCCGCGCATCGAGCGATCGCGGGTCGTCCGCAGGTGCGCGTCCAGCATAGGCGCGAGCGCGGCCGGCCACCAGCCGATAAGATGCTGACCCTCGACGACAGCTGCCTCGTCCCCGATCAGCGCGGCGGCCACGTCCGCTGGAAGGACGGGCATGTCGCAGCCGGTGGAAAGCACGCCGTCAAAACCCTTGAGGCGTGCATGCGCCAACGCGGCGTTGAGCCCGCCAAGAGGCCCCATATCGGGCTCGGGAAGATCGGCCAGAGTCTCGAACGGTGGAAAATCGTGGCCGCAAATCACGACCTGGCCGGTAAGCGCGCCCAGTGCCGAGGCGGCATGCGCGATGAGCGGCCTGCCGTCGAGCAGCGCGAACGCCTTGTCGCTTCCGAAACGCCGCGAGCGGCCTCCGGCGAGGACCGCCCCCAATATCCGCGCCCGGCCGCGGGCAAAGGGCGTTCGGGGGGCGCACATCAATGGGTGGATTTCAGTCCTGTCGGGCACTGTCAACGCGATACACCGGCAAAGTTCATCGGCCTAATCCGGTTTGTCTCGGCATGGAGGATCGTATACGTTGTTGCATAATGCCCGATCGAGGCGGAGGAGCGGGGGGATAATGATGAGCATTTTGAGCGCCGGGTTTGCCAAAGACGCCGATCTTCCCGCTGCGGGCATGGCCGCCGCCTCCCAATCATCGGACAGCATCGCTTTGATGACGGATAACCAGGCTGGGAGGCGACGCATGGGCCTGATGAAACCCGGATCCTGGCTGCTGACGGCGTTGATTCTCCCTGCTATCATTGTCGGCCCGGGTTTGGCGACAGGCCGCGACTGGCCGGTTTATGGAGGCGAAGGCGGTCGCCGGTTTTCGAGCCTGACCCAGATCAAACCCGCGAACGTCAGCCGGCTGCAACAGGCCTGGCGGTTCGACATGGCGGAGGCGGGGGATCCACAAACCCATCCTCTGGCGATTGATGGCGTGATCTACGCCTATACGCCGACGCTGGATACGATCGCGCTGGATGGCGCGACCGGGAAGCTGTTGTGGCGATTTCATTCCGGGGTGAAGGCAGGGGGACCGCAGCGCGGCCTGGCGATGTGGCGCCAGGGCAAGGAGCGCCGGCTGTTCGCCAATGCCGGTAGTTATCTTTACGCGCTTGATCCGGCGACCGGAACACCGCTTCCCGATTTTGGCGAGGGAGGGCGTATCGACCTGCGCGCCGGCCTCGGGCGCGATCCCGAAGGGATCAGCGTGGCGCTGACCGGCCCGGGCACGGTCTGGCGCGACATGATCATCATGGGGTTCCGGGCGAGCGAAACGGCCCCGGCAGCTCCCGGCGATATCCGCGCGTTCGACGTCCACTCGGGCAAGGTGCGCTGGGTGTTCCACACCATCCCGCACCCGGGGGAACCGGGCTATGAAAGCTGGCCGCCCGAATATTGGAAGACTGGCGGGGGCGCCAACAGCTGGCCGGGAATGGTGCTCGATGAAGCGCGCGGGATCGTCTTCGCGCCGACCGGCTCGGCCGTGAGCGATTTTTACGGCTCGGATCGCCTGGGAAACAACAATTATGCCAGTTCACTGCTCGCGCTCGACGCGACCAGCGGCAAGCTGCTGTGGCATTTTCAGGGCGTGCATCACGACATATTGGACCGGGATTTCCCCTCTCAACCTGTGCTCCTGACGCTCAGGCGCGACGGCAGAAAGGTCGATGCCGTCGCGCTCGCCAGCAAGCAGGGCTATCTGTTCATGTTCGATCGTGTAACGGGCGCGCCGCTCTTCCCGATCAGCGAGATGCCGGTGCCGCCCAGCACCGTTCCGGGCGAACAAGCCTCGGCTACCCAGCCCGTGCCGTCTCTCCCCGCCCCCTATTCGCGGCAAAGTCTCACCGAAGATCTGGTGACAAATCGCACACCCGAAGCGCATCAATGGGCACTCGAACGCGTGCGAAACATGGCGAGCGGCGGAGTCTTCACGCCGGTTCGGCTCGGCAAGCAAACGCCGATCTTTCCTGGCCTCGACGGCGGCGCGGAATGGGGCGGACAGGCGGCCGATCCCAAACGCGGCATCCTCTATCTCAACGCCAACGAAATGGCCTGGCTCGGCGGCCTCGAGGAGAATGAGGCGGCGAGCGGCCTCGGCCAGCGAATATATCAGGACAATTGCTCCACCTGCCATGGCACCGATCGCAAGGGAGGTCCGGGCTTTCCCTCGCTTGCTGATTCCAGATTGACGGCCGAGGAGATGGCAGAGGTGATCCATAGCGGCCGTGGCCGCATGCCGGGCTTCAGCAAGCAGTCCAATATCCGCCTCGACGGTGACAATCTGGCGGCATTGCTGGCCTATGTGCGCACTGGCGTCGACAAGGAGCTGGCCGGCCCGGCTGCCGCCGCCGATCGCCCGCGCTATCGTTATACGGGCTATCGCAGGTTCATCGATCCGGAAGGCTATCCCGCGGTGGCGCCGCCGTGGGGCACGTTGA
Organism: Sphingomonas sp.; assembly: GCA_035554515.1. Classification (GTDB taxonomy): domain Bacteria; phylum Pseudomonadota; class Alphaproteobacteria; order Sphingomonadales; family Sphingomonadaceae; genus Sphingomonas_I. The sequence continues at coordinate 21,510 of DATMIP010000162.1, forward strand.
ACGCGATCGATCTCAACACCGGGCGATATCTGTGGAAAATTCCTTTCGGCGAATATCCGGAGCTGCCCGATAAGAACACCGGCAGCGAAAATTACGGCGGCCCGGTCCTGACGACCAGCGGCCTGCTGTTCATCGGCGCAACCTTGTACGACAAGAAGATCCGCGCCTTCGATCCGCGCGACGGCAAGCTTCTGTGGCAGGCGACGCTGCCTTATGCGGGCAATGCCACTCCCATTACCTATATGGCGGGCGGGCGGCAGTTCGTTCTCATCCAGGCCGACAATGCGCGCGATAAGAAGGCGGTGCAGGGGGCGGCCTATGTCGCCTTCGCTCTGGCCAGACGCTGAGGCGATCGCTGGTCCAGGCCCGGTTCAGTCACCGAACAGGCCATCGCCCCGGATCGATGGTGGGCGGTGACGGGCTCGAACCGCCGACCCTCTCGGTGTAAACGAGATGCTCTACCAACTGAGCTAACCGCCCTCCCGCGGGAGATGGCCGGAAATAGGTGCTTTTTCCAGCGAGGCAAGCAGCTTGTGCGCGCCGACGGCGGACAGGGGGCATCAGCCTGAGCGCTTCATCGGCGTGCCGCCCGAATGCGTCAAACCGGTGTCCAAGTCGGGTGAGCGCGGTTCGCCATCGCCGATGTCGCCCCCACCCAAGCCAAAAGCGCGTTATGGCGACCATTGCCAACGAATGCGCGGAGCGTGATTTCCCCTATGACCTCTCAGCAGCCGATCGCCGCGCAGGGCGGCGTTCAGGCCACTATACCCACAGGAATATCCGCGACGGATCCCGACTGGAAACGCGAAGCTTATGAGGGATGGAATCCCGGCAAGGCGCTTCTCGCCGGCATTAGAGCCTATCAGCGCTCGCGCACGGGCTTCGGGCGGCGCATCGCGACGCTCCGGCATCGCTTCTGGAGCGTGGTGTCGGGCGCCGACATACCGATCAATTCGCAGCTGGGGGGCGGCCTGCTGATCCCGCATCCAAATGGCATCGTGATCCACCCTCGCGCACGAATTGGACCCAATTGCCTGATTTTCCAGCAGGTCACGATAGGCCGAATCGAAGGAAAGGCGGGCGCACCGATCATCGGCGGACATGTCGATATCGGCGCGGGAGCGAAGATTCTGGGGGAGGTCACGATCGGCGATCACGCCAGGATCGGGGCAAATGCCGTCATTCTGCGCGATGTGCCGGCCGGCACCACGGCCGTCGGGGTTCATTGAGCCTTCGCTCCTCCCTCCGTGCGGCCGGGCGCATCGACCATTAACTACATCCAAAACGCGCCAAACCGTGTCCTACTCGTGGTCAATCGGCGATAAATTGGGAACTTTTTATTAGTATCGCCCTAAGCCGGCTCGGTGTTTCGGCCGTTTCGGCGCCGGATTGAGCGTGGGAGCGTTAACGGATGAGTGTTGGAGTAAATCTGGCGTCAATTAACTATTGGAGTACGGAGGCTCCTTTCATCGATCGGTTCAAGACGATGGGTGGCTGGCATGCCAGCGACGCGAGCGGCAAGGAAATAACCAGCACGCTGCATTATGATGCGAATGGCTTTCCGACCGGCAATGCGCAGGTGGCGAGCGAAGCGTTCATCGTCGGGGTCGATCCGTACGATTCGGCGCCGAGCGACCAATATGTGCTGACCTATACGGGCACGGCGACGGTCAAGCTGACCAATGCCACGATCGTGAGTTCGGCGCCGGGCAAGGTCGTGTTCGAGGTCAAGGCCGAGACCAACGGCTATTCCTCGGTGATGTTCACGCTCAAGGGGCTGAACGCGTCCGATCCGATCACCGA
>DATMIP010000163.1:0-2480 GCA_035554515.1 Sphingomonas sp.
CAATGTCGCGACGGTGAGGGATATTGGCGGGCTTCAGCAGCGCTATCGCGAGGCGCTGAACCGCACCCTCATCACCGAAGGCGATATCGACCGCGCGCTCATCCGCCTCTTTTCCGCGCGGCTGCGCAATGGCGACCTGCCGGGCGTGCGACCGCCGAATGCGGTTCCGACGACGGCGATCGGCACGGCCGCCAGCGAAGCGCTCGCGCTCCGGGCCGCGGAAGAGAGCATGGTCCTGCTCAAGAATGACGGGACGCTGCCGCTTCGCAAGGGGCTGCGCGTTGCGGTGATCGGACCGCTGGGCGATGCGACGCGCGTTCTGCGCGGCAATTATTCGGGGCCTTTCTCCGCGCCGCCCATATCGGTGGTGGATGGGCTGCGTCGCGCTTTGTCCCCGGCGCAGGTCGCGCTGGTGCCTTTCGGCGAGTCGATCACGGATGGCGATCGCATACCCGAATCGGCGCTGCGGACGCCGGACGGCAAGCCCGGCCTGACGGCGCGCTATTACAATGTCGTCCAGCCGCCCGTGTTGCCGTTCGATCCCGCCACCGCCCGTGAGCAGCAGGCGCGGATCCGTTATCTGGACGCACCGATCCTGACGCGGCGCGAGCCGGACGTCGGCAATCGCGGCCTGCTCTTTTCGCAGGTCTCCGATTTTCACCGTACAATATGGACGGGGTTCCTGGTCCCTCCCGAAAGCGGCACCTATCGGCTCGGCCTGGGGGGCGCGACGGGAACGCTTGAGTTCGACGGCCATATGCTCATGGATGTCGGCAAGGGCCAATCCGGCAGCCTCGCCCGACTGGAGACGATGGAGCTGGTAAAGGGCCGCCGCTATCCGATCCGCGTCGTTTCGGAAGCGCATGGCTTCGCGGGCACCGATCTCGTGTGGAAGCGGATTTCGCGCCAGCCCGAGGCCGATCTCAAGCGGGCGGCCGCGAGTGCGGACGTGATCGTTGCGGTGGTCGGCCTGACATCGGACCTGGAGGCAGAGGAGACCGGCCTCCACATTCCCGGCTTCGAAGGCGGCGACAAGACCACGCTCGACCTGCCTGCCGACCAGCTTGCTTTGCTCGAACAGGCCAAGGCGACGGGCAAGAAGCTGATCGTGGTGGCGATGAACGGCAGCCCGATCAATCTCGCCTGGGCCAAGGATAATGCCGCCGCGATCCTGGAGGCCTGGTATCCGGGCCAGTCGGGCGGACTTGCCGTCGCCAATCTGCTGACGGGCGAAGCGAACCCCGCCGGCCGCCTGCCGCTGACCTTCTACCGCAGCGTCGATGATCTGCCGCCGTTCGGCGATTATGCGATGGCGGGGCGGACCTATCGCTACTTCACGGGCACCCCGGTTTATCCATTCGGCTATGGCCTCAGCTATACCAGCTTCGCTTATGGCCCGGTGACGGTGCAGCCCGCCGCCGGCGGGGCCGAGCAGGGGATTCATGTCGCTGCCGAGCTGCGCAACACGGGCGCGCGGGCCGGGGATGAGGTGGCACAGCTTTATCTGAGCTTCCCCAACGCGCCGGGCACACCGCGCGTCGCGCTGCGCGGATATCAGCGCGTGTCGCTCAAGCCGGGCGAGCGCCGTACCGTCAGCTTCGATCTTACGCCGCGCGACCTGAGCAGCGTCACGCCAGATGGGACGCGGCAGGTGGCGGCGGGCCGGTATCGGGTGAGCATTGGGTCGGGGCAACCGTACAGCGGCGCCGCGACGCAGACCGGTGGGTTTGAGATTGCGCGGGCGGTGCCGATTCCGAGGTGATTTTTCGGGGGGTATGTAAAAAGAGAAGGAGACCCTCACCCAACCCTCTCCCGCAAGCGGGAGAGGGCTAAGGAGAAGTGCAGGTTAGCCCCGTAGGCGTGCGCCTACCTTTGTAGCCGCGGCGACGATCTTGTCGGAGATGGCTTGCAGGTCGGAGTCGGTGAAGGTCTTTTCCGAGGGTTGCAGCGTCACCGTTAGCGCCAGACTCTTCTCGTCCTCGGCGATACCGGGGCCGGTAAAAAGGTCGAACAGGGCGACGTCGACGATGGCGTCCTTGTCCGCGCTGCGAACCGCGCGGAGCAGAGGATCGGCGGCGGCCGAACGGTTGAGGACGAAGGCGAAGTCGCGCTTCACCGGCTGCAAGGCCGGCGGGGCATAAAACGTGCGCATGCGGCCCGTTTCGCGCTTCGCCGGGATCGCGTCGAAATAGATTTCGGCGGCGACCGCGGGGCCATCGAGGCCGAAGGCCTTGAGCGTCGCGGGGTGGAGTTCGCCGAATTCGGCGAGCACGGTCTTGGGACCCAGGCGGAGCGAACCCGAGCGGCCGGGGTGCCAGGTCGGCGAGACGGCTTCCATCACCTGCAGCCGATCGACCGGCGCGCCGGCGGCGGCGAGCAGGGCAACGGCTTCGGCCTTGGCGTCATAGGCGTCGATCGCGCTCTTGCCGCCCCGCCAATCGCGTCCCCCCTCGCCCGCCAGCAGCAGGCCGAGCGTCGGG
>DATMIP010000164.1:0-2822 GCA_035554515.1 Sphingomonas sp.
TCGACAATGGTGTCGCTCTTGCCGACGGCTTCCCACGGAAAGACGAACCAGCGCTTGTCCTCGCTGCGGTCGATCGTCTGGGCGCCATAATCGACCCGGACCTTGGAGCGCGAATTGTTGATGACGACGCCGAAACGCACATTGTCGTCATCGCAACCATGCTCGGCCAGAAGGCGGCGAATATAGTCGATGGTGCCGCCGCTGTCGTTGATATCGTCGACAAAGAGCAGCCGCGTTCCGGTGGCGCTGTTGGCCGCAAGCTTGCCGAGCAACTCATCGGCAAAGCCCGGCACTCTCGACGAATGATCGATCGAGAGCATCGGCAAGTTGAGCTGATGTGAAATATAGACGGCGGGAATGAGCCCGCCCCTGCCGATGCCGATGACGAAATCGGGCTGCCAGTCGTCGTTCTCGACCATCTGCGCCACCAGCCGCACATCGGCGAGAAAGGCGCTGTCGGAAATATAATAGAGTTCGGGGTCGCCGGGGTTGCTCATCGCGCGCCAATCCAGTCGGAAGCTTAAGGAGAGGTTTCGTTAACGCGTCCCTGCGCGTTCAGCAACGTGCTGCCGCAGATCAGCTTTCATGATCCGCAGGGGCCTCTATCCGTGCGGGATAGCTCAGTTGCGCGAAGCCATTCTCAATCTCGCCAAGAACGATGCCTGCAGCATAAGACGGTGTGCGCGACGATGAGGTGCACAGCGCCAGCGTCATCGGCCGCAGCACTGTATCGGATATCCTAGTGAAGGACAGCAGGCCCCGCTTCACCTCGGTCATGACATCGAGATAGGTCAGGATGCCGATGCCCACGCCCTGCATCACCAGCGACGTAATCATCTGGATGTTGTCGGACGTCACCGTCTTGTCGAGGACGACGCCCGTGACGCCTTCGAGGACCGCGATCTGCTGGCACACGGCGAGCGGCTCGGCCGGCACGATCAGGGCAGAGCCGACGCAAGCGGAAAATCGCGCTTCCCGTTGAAGCCCGAACGGATGGCCGGCCGGCGTGAGAAAGCCGAGCATGACCTCCACAAACGCCCGCACCGTGATGTCGCGGAAGGTCTGCGGCTCGAAGAAGATGCCGAAATCGACTTCGCCGCGCGTGATCGCCATACGCACGGCATCGTTGTTCAGCACCTTCACCCCGATCGTGATCCCCGGATAGCGGCTTTGGATCGACTGGATTGCGCTGGGTATATAGCCCTTGGCGAGCGCATCGATGATGGCAATATCGACATGGCCGCGCTTGAGGCCGCGCAGATCCTCGATCTGGGCGCGCACATCGGCCTGGCTCTTTTGCCATCGCGCGCCGGCCGCCATCATGATCTCGCCGGCCGCGGTCAGCCGCAGGCCGGTCGGCAGGCGCTCGAACAGCGGCAGGCCGAGATCGGCCTCGACATTGAGGATCTGGCGATCGATCGCCGAGGCCGAGACATTGAGCTCATCGGCCGCCCGGCGGATCGAACCCAGACGCCCGACGGCCATGAAGTATCGAAGGAACCGTGAAAAGGCCGGCATACCCCACTCTAATTTTTGCAACGGGCTGTTGGATTCATTGCATTTGATTGCATCAGGCGGAGCCCGTAGTCCAGTGCATAGTCAGCTAGGGGCATCGATGGAACAGGGCGGTTTTGGAAAGCGCGGGATGGACCCGGAGCTTGGCATTTTGCGGCGTCGGGCGAGACCCTCTTTCGGCAATGATGTGTCGGTGAGGGGTAAGTGACGTTTTCCTTGACCTTCCAGCCGGAGGGCGCGCGCTCCAGCATCCTTCCAGCCTGGATGAAGTCTGTTTGGGCAAGCCCGGCACATAGCCTCCCAGCACCAGGTCATTTGCAAAATTAGAGCGGCAGTGGCGGCAAACAGCAGAACAAAATCTGCGCGCGTCACCGTAAAATTTTGAATTCACTGCAAGAAAATAGTCGAAGGCGAGCAACAGAACTCGGTCGGAGAGGAGGATCAGTCATCATTGGTCGGCAGGGCCAGGGAAAAATTTCGCCGCTGTCGCCACAATAAGGGGAAATATAAGGATGGCAGCAGTACAAGCCTTTAAGCCGGCCAAGGCGACTGGATCGCGGCGCGGCGGCTTCTCCAGATCGCTTCTTGGGCTCGCAGCGAGCCTCCTGACCTGTACGGCGATGACGCAGGCCGCCTGGGCGCAGGCCGAACCCGCCCCCGGCGCCAATCCAGACGAAGAAATCATCATTACCGGCTCGCTCAGCGCGCTGCCGACCGACAATGTCGGCTCGGTGTTCGGCTTCGGCAAGACGCTGCTCGAGACGCCGCGTTCGGCCTCGACGATCAGCGTCGAGCAGATCGAGCGCTTCGGCATCACCGACATCTACGATCTCGTCGCGCAGACGCCGGGCACGTTCACCAACTCTTTCTTCGGTGTCGGCGGCGCGCTCGATATTCGCGGCACGCCGGGCGAAGTCTATTTCCGCGGCGTTCGCCGCCTCGACAATCCGGGCAATTATCCCACGCCGATCGGCGCGTCCGACCGCATCGACATCGTGCGCGGTCCCGCCTCGCCGATCTTCGGCCCGTCGAAGACCGGCGGCTACATGAACTTCGTGCCCAAGTCCGCGCGCGTGAAGGGCGGCGCTCTGCTGTCGAGCCCCGAAGGCCAGGTCAGCTACACCACGGGTAGCTGGGAAAAGAGCGTCCTCAAGGCGGAACTGCGCGGGCCGGTCAAGATCGGCGGCACCGAATTCGGCTACAGCCTCTATGCCGAGCTCGAGGATTCGGGCAGCTATTACGAGAATATGGGCACCAAGCAGACGATCCTGCAGGCCGGTTTCGACAATCAGATCACCGAGAATCTG
>DATMIP010000165.1:0-19808 GCA_035554515.1 Sphingomonas sp.
TACCAGCGCCCCGCCACCGCCTGGTTGAACGGTGGCGGATAGCCGGTGCGGTTGGTTTCGGGAATCTGGTTGAGGTCGATCTTGGGCATGGCCGCATCATGCCAATCGCTTCGTCGGAACGAAAGCTACTCTTTCAGGCGGACAAGCATCGCTCGGCTGCGGCCGACCTTACCGCTCGCCATATGCGCCGGATCGCTGCGCAGTCAGCCGGGAGAAAAATCGAATGCCGCTTCTTGCCGATCCGATCGATCTGGGCTCGATCCACGCCGCCAGCCGCATCCTGATGGCGCCGCTGACCCGCGGCCGCGCGACGCGCGAGGGCGTGCCGACTCCGGTGATGGCGGACTATTACTGCCAGCGTGCGTCGGCCGGGCTGATCATTACCGAAGCGACCGGCATTTCGCGCATCGGCCTCGGCTGGCCCTACGCGCCCGGCATCTGGAATGACGCGCAGGTCGAGGGCTGGAAGCATGTCACCGCGGCCGTGCACGAACAAGGCGGCAAGATCGTCTCACAGCTCTGGCATATGGGCCGAGTCGGCCATCCCGAGGTCAATGAAGGCCAGCCCGTCTCATCCTCGGCCACCACCGCGCCCGGCAACGCCCATACCTATTCGGGTGGCCAGCCCTACCCGATGGCGCGCGCGCTGGAGCTGGGCGAGATTCCCGGCCTGCTCGACGATTATGCCCGTGCCGCCGAGAATGCGCTGGAGGCCGGCTTCGACGGCATCCAGCTCCATGCCGCCAACGGCTATCTGCTCGACCAATTCCTGCGCGACAATTCCAATTTCCGCACCGATATTTATGGTGGACCGATCGAGAACCGCATCCGCCTGCTCGGCGAGGTGGTGGAGCGGCTGGTCGCGACGATCGGCGCCGACAAGGTTGGCGTCCGCCTGTCACCCAATGGCGAGGTGCAAGGCGTCAACGACAGCCATCCGCACGACCTGTTCGGTGCCGCCGCCAAATTGTTGGACGAAAAGGGCGCGGCCTGGCTCGAGCTGCGCGAACCGCGTGCCGGCGGCACGCGCGGCGCGCCCGACGTAGCGCCGGTCCATCCCGTGATCCGCAAGGCCTTTCCGCGCGCGCTGATCCTCAATTCGGATTACACGCTGGTGGAGGGCCAGGCGGCGCTCGACCGTGGCGAAGCCGACGCGATCACCTTCGGCCGGCTATTCCTCGCCAATCCCGATCTGCCGCGTCGGCTGCTCGACCAGCTCCCGCTCAATCCGCCGCGCCCCGACCTTTTCTACACGCAGGGTGCGGAAGGCTATGTCGATTATCCGCGCTGGGAAGAAGGCGGACAGCCAGCCTGAGCGCCGGCCCTTTCGGACCTGGATCGCCGCGCTTCGCACGCGATGACGAATTCATCTGCCGTCATTGCGAGCCGCGAAGCGGCGCGGCAATCCGGTCCCGTGCCTCCGGCTCCCAGCCTGGCGGCGCGAGCGTGAAGCCGGCGAAATCGAAGCCGGGCACGACCACGCACGATACCAACGCCCAGCCCAGACGCGCTTCCGCCGCCTGCCATTCACCCGCGGGCACGAGCGCCTGTGGGTTCGTGGCATCGAGCGTCATGCGCGCGACGCCGATGCTCAACTCCAGCGGGGCGCCGGCGTGCCATAGCCATAGCTCATCTGCGTCGACCCCGTGCCAGTGCGAACGCTGGCCCTGTTCCAGCAGGAAGAGAATCGCGGTCCCGCCCGCGCGTTCGCCCGGCGCGGCGGCCGCACGCCACGTTTCGCGGTACCAGCCGCCTTCCGGATGTGGCGTCAGGCCATGGCGCGCAATCAGCGCCTGCGCCCCGCTCATCCGTGGTGGTGCGCCGCCCATTGCTTCACCGCATCCATCGTGCCCGTGACATGGCCCGCAGGATCCATCGCCGAATAGACGAAGAGGATCTTGCCATCCGGAGCGATCACGTAGGAGGTGCGATTGGAGATGGTCGGCTTGACCGGCAGCGTCACATCATAGGCCGCGATCGTGGCGGGCGTGGCCGATCCGACCGCAAATTTGTTGCGGCATTCGGATACTGAAAACTGGTTGAGCTTGTCGATCGAATCCGCAGACATGCCGATCACGGTCGCGCCCAGTTTCCTGAAATCGTCGGTCGCCTCCGCAAAATCATGCGCCTCGATCGTGCAGCCTTTGGTGAAGGCGGCGGGGTAGAAATAGAGCACGACCGGCCCCTTACGCAGCGCGGCCTTGAGCGAGAAGGGCATCGGCTTGCCGGCCAGGCTGACCTGGGTCGCGAAATCGGGAGCCCTGGCGCCGACCGGCAAGGCAGCGGCGGCCAGGCCCGGCAAAGCCGCCAATATGAAGGCCATGCATGATGAGGAACGTAACATCGACCGATCCCTTGGCTGGTGGCAGTGACGATCAGCCTATCGCAAGCACGGCGGAAGTCCACCGCCCCCGCGCGATCATCATCCGGGACGCAGATCGCCGACGAGCGTCGGTATCAATTCGGAAACCGTCGGATGGATCGGCATCGCCCATTGCAGCGTGGCGAGCGGCTGATCGGCGTTCATCATGTCCAATATGCCGTGGATGGCCTCGTCGCCGCCGGTGCCGAGGATCGCGGCGCCCAGAATGCGCTGCGTTTCGGCATCGGCCACGAGTTTCATGAAGCCGAAGGTCTCTCCTTTCTCGACCGCGCGGCTGACCCCGGTCATCGGTCGCTTCGAGATGAGCAGCGGGCGCCCGGTTGCGCGTGCCTGCGCCTCGGTCATCCCGGCGCGGCCGAGCGGCGGATCGACATAGAGCGCATAGCCGAGGATCCGATCGGAGACCTTGCGCGTCCCGCCGTCCAGCAGATTGGCGGCGACGATCTCATAATCGCTCCAGGCGGTATGGGTGAAGGCGCCACGTCCGTTGCAGTCGCCCAGCGCCCAGACATCCCCCACATTAGTGGCAAGCTGGTCGTCGACCAGGATATAGCCTTTCGCGTCGGTCGCGATGCCTGCCTTGTCGAGGTCGAGATCGTCGGTGTTGGGCCGTCGCCCTACCGCGAGCAGGACGTGGCTGCCGACGACCTCCGGAGCGCCTTCCGCGCAATCCACGCCGATCGCCACGCCCCGGTCATGGCGGCCCAGCCGGATGCAGCAGGCCCGCGTCCTGACCTCGATCCCTTCATCCTCCAGCATCGCTTGGATCGCGTCCGACACGTCGGGATCCTCGCGCCCGATCAGGCGCGGCCCCATTTCCACCAGGGTCACGCGGGCACCGAACCGCCGATACATCTGCGCGAATTCCAGCCCGATATAGGAGCCGCCCACGATCACGAGATGTTCGGGCACGCGCTCCAGCGCGACGATACTGCAGTTGGTGAGGAAGTCGACCTGGTCGATCCCCGGCAGATCGGGGATGGCTGCCCGCCCGCCGACATTGATGAAGATGCGCGGGGCCTCAAGCCGTTCGTCGCCAACCCGGATCGCGTGCGGCGCTTCGAACCGGGCATGGCCGCGGACCAAGGTCAGCGCGTCCATCTGCGCCAGCCATGCCTCATTGCCGGCGCGCGAATCCTCGATCACCTTGCGCGCACGGGCGGCGACGGCGGGCATATCGATGCCGACGATCCCCGCGATCACGCCATAATCGGCGGCGCGTCGTGCCATATGCGCGGCATAGGCGCTCGCGACGAGCGTCTTGGTCGGCTTGCACCCGGTGTTGACGCAGGTGCCGCCGACAAGGTGGCGCTCGATCAGCGCGACCTTCATTCCCGCGGCCGTCAGGCGCCCGGCAAGCGCCGGCCCCGCCTGCCCCGCGCCGATGATGATCGCGTCGAAGCTGCGGGTCATGCCGCGAGACAGACGATCAGCAGGGCACCTCCGATCGCGACGACATCCTCGATCAAAGCCGCGGGCCGATCGCGCTTGAACGCGGCAGCCAGACGGGAACGCGCCGCGGCTCCGCCCAGCGTTCCGATCACCGCACCGATTGCGCCCGCGGCAACGCCCGCGGCAAGCATATCCCGGCTCGCGCCAATCGCGCCGCCGGACAATCCGCCCATTAGGATGCGCGTGCCGAATTGAACCGACACCTTGCGGCTGGGCGTGTTCGGCAGCTGATCCGAAACGAGCTCACCGAGCGCGAGCAACCCGAATATCCACGGGGTCCACATATAGCTCATGAAGGCGAGCGGCGTGCCGGCGAGGTCCAGGGTGCAGAAGCGGGCGGCAAAGCTGACCGCCGCCGGCGCGGTAAGCGCGCGCAGGCCGGCCACGATGCCGATGAGAAGAGCAAGTGTCAGCGTCATCACGGTCTCCCTTGGCAATGGCCCCCCGAAGGCAGGCGCATATTTGTCCGACAAAAAATCAACGTCGACATGAAGAATGCCATACATCATATCATTAGTCCCGACATGACGCAGCGCAGCATTGCGTGGCATTTTTACACACTTGGCAACAATTGTTTCGCTGACCGCGCCGTCCGTACCAATGAATACGCTTACATTTTTTTGGTCAATTGACTTCGCCCGATCGGCGGATAGGGCTCTCGTCAGTGGCCTGAGGTCACACAACAGCCAACGGATCATCGGCCGTGAGCCGATCGACAGGGGGGATTACCCACATGAATAACGCAAGACTGACTCTTGCTCGCTCGGCATCCGCGATTGCGGTCGCCTCTTGCCTGCTCTTCCCCGCCGCCGCGTTCGCGCAGGCGGCCGCCACCGATGCCCAGGCAACGACAGCAGCCCCGGCGGCGCCGGCCGATGTCGCCACCGGCGACGAGGTTGTCATCACGGGTATCCGCGCCTCGCTCGAGCGTTCGATCGCGATCAAGCGCAACTCGACGGGCGTCGTCGACGCGATCTCGTCCGAGGATATCGGCAAGTTCCCCGATACCAACCTCGCCGAATCGCTTCAGCGCATTACCGGCGTGTCTATCAACCGCCGCAACGGCGAAGGCGCCGAGGTCACGGTCCGCGGCTTCGGGCCCGATTATAACCTCGTCACGCTGAACGGCCGTCAGCTCGCCGCCAGCGATCAGACATCCGTCGGCGGCAATAATGATTTCACGCGCGCCACGGGCCGGTCGTTCGACTTCTCGAACCTTGCGTCGGAAGGCGTGCGGACGCTGGAAGTCTACAAGACCGGCCGCGCTGCCATCCCGACGGGCGGCATCGGCGCCACGATCAACGTGGTAACGCGTCGTCCACTCGACTCGCGCAACAGCGGCCTCAACGGCTCGATCGGGGTCAAGGCAGATTACGACACTTCGGCCGACGACTGCATCAAGTGTGGAAGCCACGTGACGCCGCAGGTTTCCGGCCTGCTGAGCTGGTCCAACCCCGACCAGACCTTCGGCGCGGCGGTATTCGGCAGCTATCAGAAGCGCCATTTCTCGGCAATGAGCTCTTCGGTCAACGGCTGGAACATCAGCACACTGGCGGCGCTGCTCGACCCGAACGGTGGCCATGTGAACGCGTTGACCAAGATCAACAATGCTCCGAGCGATCCGAACACCCTGGTCGCGCGTCCCGACGATGCGCGTTACCATTTCGCTGAAAACAACAACGAACGCATCAATCTCGAAGGAACGTTGCAGTTCAAGCCGACGGACCGCCTGACGCTGACCGCCGACGGCCTGTTCGCCCAGAACAAGGCGTCGGAGCGGCGTTCGGACGAGGCGAACTGGTTCGCCGGCCTGTTCGACGTCATCACCTTCGACAAGGGTCAGAAGGTAGCAACCGCGACCTATCTTCACGAGAATAATGGTGGCGCCCAGAAGGATTCCGGCTCCGAGCAGCAGTATCGCGCGCAGAAGAACCGGCTGCAGGATTACGGTCTGAACGCCAGGTGGGAGGTGACGGACAGCTTCACCATCACGGCCGACGGGCATATTGGTTCATCGAACAGCACGCCGGATAATCCCAACGGCATGAGCTCGACGCTGATAGGGCTAAGCATTCCGCTGCTTGCCCAGCATTCGTGGGACTATTCAGACAATGGCTTCCCCGTCCAGACGGTGCAGTTCAGCGATCCGGCCACTCCCGCGCCCGGGAATGCGATCATCAAGGGTAACGGCAACGGCCATCTTGATGTAGGCGATCTGGGCAGCCAGGTCGGTCGTCAGATCAAGACCACACTGAAGCAGACCATCCGCGAAGGCCGGATCGACGCTGGCTGGGATCTGGGCGAGGGCAGCCGCTTCGACTTCGGCGGCGACTATCGCAAGACCAACACTCACTCCACGCAGACCACTTACTATCAGACGCTCGGCGACTGGGGTAACAACTTCCCAGGCGACGTCGAAAAGCTTGCAGCGGGTCAGGTAAAGCAGTTCTGCCTCGTTTGTAAGTATACCCACTTCAACCCCAAGGCTTCGGGCGATGGCCTCGTCGCCTTCCGCACCGAGGATGCGACCAAGCTCTATAATGCGCTTAGCTCCGCCTATGCCAGTCAGGCCGGCCACGCTAACAACATCAACGGTTACGGCAACGACCGCGTGAAAGAAGAAATCTGGGCTGGATATGGCCAGATCACCTGGAAGGGCGAGTTGGGGGGACATGAGGCGAGCCTGGTGGCCGGTGCCCGCTACGAGCGGACCACGGTTCACGCGAACGGGATCACGGCGCCGCCGGTCGATATCCGCTGGCAGTCGGACAACGACTTCACGGCCGACCTCAGCTTTGCGAGCACCAATCTGAAGGCGACTTCGGGCAGCGGGAAATATAACAACCTGTTGCCATCAATGGACTTCCAGATCAGCCTGAAGCAGAATCTGATCGGTCGTTTCTCCTTCAGCCGCACGATCGCACGGCCAAACTATAACAACCTGTTCACGTCAGCGAGCGTGGGCAACCCCAACGACGCGACGGCCGTTGGCGGCCAGACCGGAGGCAATTCGGGCAATCCGAACCTGAAACCGCTGGTTTCCGACAATTTCGACCTGTCGCTGGAATGGTACTTCAAGCCCGACAGCTATGTATCGGCCGGCTTCTTCGAGAAGCGGGTGCATAACTTCATCGGAAACTCGGTGGTGCCGCAGCCGCTATATGGGCTGCGCGACCCGTCCTCGGGTGTATCGGGCCGGTCTGGCACCGCGAAGAGCCAGCTTCAGAGCCTGGGCGTCGATGTTACCAACGTGAACCTGTTCACCTATACGGCGCTGTTGGTGCAGAACAACGGCAACACGGCAGCTGCCACGAACACCTTCCTGGCCAACTATAACGCCTCAACACGGGCGCTTACCCAGTCGTTTGTGGACTCGACATTGAACGCAATCGACATCATTGCCGATCAGAATGATCCGCTGTTCAGCTTCAACGTAAGCACGCCCATCAATAACAGGGACGCCAAGCTCTGGGGCTTCGAGATTGCGGGCCAGTACTTCCTCGGAACTACGGGCTTCGGCGTGGCAGCGGCTTACACCCACGTCCGCGGCAATGTCGGCATCGACGTCGCAGCGCCGATCAACGAAGATCAGTTCGCGCTGCTCGGCCTGTCGGACACCGCCAATGCGACGCTGATCTACGACAAGCAGGGCATCTCGGCTCGCGTGAGTTACAACTGGCGTGCCAAGTTCCTGTCTGCTGCCAATGCCGACGGCTACCACAGCCCGCGGTTCACCAAGGCACATGGTCAGGTCGACTTCAACGTCAGCTACGATGTGACGCCTCGGATTGCGGTGTCGGTCGAGGGTATCAATGTCCTCGAATCTGGCCTCAAGGTCTATGGCCGCTCGCCGAACCAGATGTTCTTCATGCAGGAAGGCTCTGCCCGCTACTTGGCAGGCGTCCGCTTCAAGTTCTGATCTGTGGATCGGTCGTAACTCGGAAAGGCCGCTGCTTTGGCAGCGGCCTTTTTCTTTGCCCACCCAAAGCGGGCGCACTATGCGAAGCCCATGGGCCAGCAGAGCCCGCCATCGCGCTGCCTGTGGATGTCTGAAATGACCAATCGCATCGTCCTGAACAACGTCGATCACGGCGATCTGACCGTCCGTCCGCGATTCGGTGCAGCTTTCGGCGATCAGGTGAATTCGGTGCGCCTGTTCCCCACCGAATATGACGCCGCGAGCCGCGAATATGCGATTCTGTTTCGCCAGGATACGGAGAGCGCGCAGACATTTGCGGTCGCGCTGCTCGGCCTTGATGCCAACGAGAATTTGTTTCTGGAAGGCGCGTGCTGGAATGCACGTTACATACCCGCGGTTCAGTCGCGCGGTCCGTTTTCAATCGGCCTGCAGCGCAACGACGACGGATCACCGAGCGAGGCGTTGATCCATGTCGACCTCGACGATCCGCGCGTCGACAGAGGGGCCGAAAAGGGCCATCCGGTCTTCCTGGCGCAGGGCGGCAACTCGCCGTTCCTCGATAGTGTCGTGACTGTACTGAGAACGATCAGCGAGGGACTGGAAGTGGAGCCGGCGATGATCGCGGCCTTTACCGAGTTCGAGCTGATCCAGCCGGTCAAGCTGGAGATCCAGATCGACGATAGAAGCCGTTACGATCTGGTCGATTTCCTGACGATCGATGGCGATCGGCTCGCGGCGCTCGATGGCCCGGCGCTGGAGAAGCTGCATCGCGCCGGCTTCCTGCGGCTCGCCTTCGCCGCGGCCTCCTCGCTCGGTAATATCAGCCAGCTGATCGAGCTCAAGAATCGTGCCCGCGCCACAGCCTGAGTCGATTCCCGCGCCGCGTGGCGTGCGTGCCTTGTCGGGGATCGCACCCGATGCGATCCCTTTCGACCTGCTGATGGCGGACCAGCAGCCGACCATCCTGAAGGGGGTCGCGCGCGACTGGCCTTTGGCGGCGGCAGGCCGGCAGGGGCCGGACGCGGCGATCGATCATATCCTTCGTTTCTATGGCGGTGCGCCCGTCGCGGGCTATACCGGCGCGGCGGAGATTGGCGGCCGCTACTTTTACGATGATACGGTTACCGGGGAGAATTTCACGCGCGAGCGCGTCCAGTTGGATGAATATCTGGGCCGAATCCGTCACCATCTGGATGATGCCAAAGCGCCGTCGTTCTACGTCGGCTCAACCGATCTTGATGCCTATTTGCCCGGTTTCCGGCGCGAAAACGAGTTGATCCTCAATCATCCGATGTTTGCCGTAAATCCGCCGCTGGCGAGCATATGGCTGGGCAACCGGACGATCGCCACCGCGCATTACGACATGTCGAACAACATCGCATGCAGCCTGGTCGGGCGCCGGCGCTTCACCTTGTTCCCGCCGGATCAAGTGGCGAACCTTTATCCCGGACCGCTTGAGCCCACGCCCGGCGGACAGGTGCTCAGCATGGTCGACTTCCGCGCCCCCGACCTGAAACTGTTTCCGCGTTTCGCGGAGGCTCAGGCGGTCGCGCAGGTAGCCGAACTCGAGCCGGGTGACATTCTCTTCTACCCGGCACTGTGGTGGCATCACGTCGAGGCGCTCGATCGCTTCAACGCGATGGTCAATTACTGGTGGAATGTCGCGCCCAGCTTCATGGATTCGCCGCAGAACACGTTGCTCCACGCGATGCTCAGCCTGCGTGACCGTTCGGCTCCGGAAAAAGCAGCGTGGCGCGCCTTGTTCGATTATTACATCTTCGGTCCTGCCGATCGTCCGGCCGCACACCTACCCGAAGGCGCGCGCGGCAATCTTGCACCGATGGATCAGGTCAAAGCGCGTCGCTTACGTGCCTTGCTGCTCAGCAAGCTCAATCGCTGACGCATTACGGAGAGGAATGAGCATTGGAAGCGCAGAAGGTGAAGCGCGTGGTCATTGCCGGCGGCGGAACCGCGGGCTGGATCGCCGCAGCGGCGCTCGTCAAACAGCTTGGCCCGCTCATCGATATAACCCTGGTCGAATCGGACGAGATCGGCACCGTCGGCGTTGGTGAATCGACCATTCCCACGACGCGGACCTTTCACAGCCTGCTGGGCATTTACGAACAGGCCTTCATCCGCGCGACCAATTCGACCTTCAAGCTTGGTATCGAATTCGAGAATTGGAACCACATCGGCGACCGCTATTTTCACAGCTTCGGGTCGGTCGGCAAAGGCGTCTGGATGGCCGATTTCCAGCATTTCTGGCTGGAGGCCAGGCGCCAGGGCTTCGGCGGTGATTATGGCGACTACAGCCTGGAACTGAAGGCGGCGGAGGCGAACAAGTTCGCCACCAGCGAGGACACCACGCTTGGCTATGCCTATCATCTCGACGCGACCGCCTACGCCAGGTTCCTGCGCGGGCTGGCCGAGCCGGCCGGCGTCCGGCGGATCGAAGGCAAGATCAACCAGGTCGTGCAGAATGCCGAAACCGGCTTCGTCGAGGCGCTGGTGCTGGAATCGGGCACGCGCATCGAGGGCGATCTGTTCATCGACTGCACCGGCTTCCGCGCTTTGCTGATCGAGCAGACGCTGAAGACCGGTTTCAACGACTGGAGCGAATGGCTGGCGACCGACGCCGCGCTCGCCGTACAGACCGCATCGACCGGCCCCGCCGTCCCTTACACCCGCGCGATTGCCCACGAGGCTGGCTGGCGCTGGCGCATCCCGCTTCAGAACCGCGTCGGCAACGGTTTCGTCTATTGCAGCGACTATATGACCGAAGACGAAGCGCGCGCGAAATTCGGTGCCGCGATTGAGGGGGAGCCACTATTCACGCCCCGCTTGCTGCGCTTCAAGGCGGGCAGCCGCGCGCGGACATGGAACAAGAACGTCATCGCCATGGGCCTGTCGAGCGGCTTCATCGAGCCATTGGAATCGACCAGCATCCACCTGATCAAGATCGCCGTGACCCGGCTGATCCAGTCCTTTCCGTTCGGAGGTATCGACGCTTCGCTGGTCGATCGCTTCAACGCCGTATCCAGCAAGGAACTGGCGCATATCCGCGACTTCATCATCCTCCATTATAAATTGACCGAGCGCGACGACAGCCCGTTCTGGCGGCGCTGCCGCGACATGACCATTCCCGACAGCCTCGCCGAACGCATCGCGCTCTTCCGCGATAATGCCATGGCCTATCAGGCCGGCGACGAGCTTTTCCGCATCGACAGCTGGATCATGGTCATGCTGGGCCAGGGGATCGAGCCGCGCTCATATCACGCGCTGGCACGGATGATGGAGCCGGGGCAGCTGAAGCAGGCGCTGACCGACCTGAAGGCCGGGATTACCGCCCGGCTCGCGCAATTGCCGCAACATCAGGAATTTGTGGAGAGCTATGCCGGCGCGGGGTAACCTGCACCGTTTCTGCACATGAACCACACGCCATCGACACCGCCGCCGCATCGTGAGTCCCGATCGGCCGACTAATGGAACGATCCTCATTTCCTGGGGATCGTCATGGGCTTGCTCGCTTCGCGACACGGTTTTCTGGTCAAAATAGGCGTTACCGCGATTTTGGTAATTGCCTTCGTTCATCTCTTCCCCGTCGTCATGACGGGCACGACGGTTGGCCTGTTCGCCTTTGCCTGGTTGCTGGGCTTGATCGTCGCGCGCCCCGCTGTGCGCCGCCGTCGGGTTCCCGAATTGATGGCCCTGGGCGCGGCCGCCTTGTGCGGCATGGCGCTGCTCTATGACCCCGGTCTGCTCGCCTGGGTGATGTTCTGGGCTGCATTGTCGATTGCCGCATTGCTGCCGCGTACAGACGGATTCGACGATGCGTGGCGCTGGGCAGCGCGCCTGTTGCTGCAGGGGCTGAGCGGTCCCGCCGCGCCGATCGTCGACATGGGGCGGTTGGTTCGCGTCAGGCCGCGCGGGCGGAGGCTCGACGCCAAGGGCCTGTTCTCGCTACTGGCGCTGCCGCTGATTGGTACCGCGACCTTTGTCGCCTTGTTCGCCAATGCCAACCCGCTGCTCGCCGACCTGCTCGCCAGAATCGAGCTCCCCTCGATCGGCCAGGTGCTGGAATGGCTGTTCGTGATCCTGATGGTCTGGCCGATATTGCGGCCGCTCTCGCTGGTCACCCGCATCGGCGCGCGGATCCCGGAGCCGGGCGTGCGCCTGCCCGGCACGTCCCTGCCCTCGGTGCTGCTCGCGCTCGCCATGTTCAACGCGGTGTTCGCGATCCAGAACGGCCTCGACATAGCTTTCCTGTGGAGCGGGGCGCCGCTGCCGCCCGGCACGAGCATGACCGATTATGTCCATCGTGGCGCCTATCCTCTTATCTTCACGGCACTGCTCGCCGGTTTCCTGGTGCTGACGATGTTGCGTCCCGGCAGCGCATCCGCCGCCAACCCGCTGGCGCGGCGGCTGGTGGCGCTCTGGGTAGGACAAAATCTGCTTCTGGTGGCATCGAGTGCGCTGCGCACGGTCGATTATATCGATCAATATCTGCTGACCGTGTGGCGGATCGCGGCACTGGCGTGGATGGCTCTGGTCGCAACCGGCCTGGTGCTGATCGTCTGGCGGATAATGAAGGGGCGCAGCGCTCGCTGGCTGATCAACGCCAATGCGCTCGCCGCGGTCGTCGTCCTGTTGCCCTGCTGCTTCGTCGATCTGAGCGCCATCGCCGCGACCTGGAACGTGCGTCATGCGCGCGAGACCGGCGGGCGCGGGCAAGCTCTGGACCTCTGCTATCTCGACAGTCTTGGAGCGGCGTCCCTCCTGCCCCTGATCGAGATAGAGCGGCGGCCGCTGGCACCCGTGCTCCACGATCAACTCCATTATCTGCGCGCAGGCCAATATAAGGCGCTCGTCGAAAGCCAGGCCGATTGGCGGACATGGACGGCACATGGCGCGATGCGGCTCGCCAAGGCGCGGGCGTTGCTCGGCCCCAACCCGCCTACGCCTATGCCGGCGCCAGCTTCGAAAACACGCTCGTGCAAGGGTCTCCATGACACGGTTACACCGCCGCCCTTGACCAATGCCACCACGCAATGATCCAGTGCCCTATGCCCCGCACCATTCTCGTCGTCGACGACGATCCGCATATTCGCCAGTTGATCGTCTTCGCGCTCGCCAAGGCCGGGCTCGACGCGATCGAGGCGGACGATGGCGAGGCCGCGCTGGCAGCCGTAGCAGCGCACGCGCCCGATCTGGTCGTGCTCGACATCAACATGCCGCGAATGGACGGGATCGAGGTTTGCCGCCGCCTGCGTGCGAGCGGCGATCTGCCGATCCTGTTCCTGTCGTCGCGCGACGAGGAGATCGACCGGGTGCTCGGCATAGAATTGGGTGCGGACGATTATGTCACCAAGCCTTTCTCGCCGCGTGAGGTGGTGGCGCGCGTCATGGCGATCCTCCGCCGCGTGGCGAGCCATCCGCCGGCGACCCGCGCGGTGACGGGCGATGTGCACCACGGGCGTTTGAAGCTGGATACCGACGGCTGGCGGGCCGAATGGGCGGGCGTGGAGGTGGCGCTGACCGTCACGGAGTTCGGCATATTGCGCACGCTGGCGGCGATGCCTTCCAAAATCTTCAGCCGCGACGCGATCATCGACCGGCTGCACGGGCCCGGCTTCGCCGTCACCGATCGCACGATCGACAGCCATGTCCGCAACCTGCGCGCAAAGTTCGCCAAAGCGGGCGCGCACGACGTGATCGATACGCGCGCGGGGGTGGGCTATCGCATCGGGGCGTGCACGGGCGGATGATCCGCTGGATCAAGACCATCGCCAAACGCCACTGGCCGCGGCTGCGCATGCGCACCATCCTGCTCAGCACGTTCATTCTGATCGCCACCCTGCCGGGCTTCGGCGCACTGTTCCTGCGCGTCTATGAGAATACGCTCGTCCGCCAGACGGAGACTGAGCTGACCGCCGAGAGTGCCGCGCTGGCGGCGACGGCCGGTGCGCAATGGCCGGGCTTCGTGCCGGGACCCGTCTTCAGCGACGGCGGCGGCTATGGGCTCGAGCGGCGCGCAATCGACCTGCGCACGTCCCCCATCCTGCCGGACCGCCCGGCACCGGTCGCCGTCAACCGCCGGCCGGAAGCGCTGGCGCGCGCCGTCGCTGCCCGTATCCAGCCGATCCTGCGGCAGACGACCTACTCGACACTTGCTTCAATCCTGCTGCTCGATCGATCCGGCATCGTGCTCAACGGGCCGCAGGCCGGTCTGAGCTATCGCGACCTGCCCGAGGTCGCGGCCGCGCTGCGCGGCAGGCCCAACACGGTGCTGCGCCGCAACGCTGCCTATCACCGCGCTTTCCCGGTCGAATGGTTCAGCCGCGCGGCGGCGCTGCGCCTGCACCACGCCCATCCGATCATCGTCAACGGACGGACGATGGGCGTGGTCCTGCTCGCGCGCTCGCCCCCCGCGCTCTACATGGGGCTCTACGAGGACGCAGGGAAGATCGCGTTCGGCTTCGCGCTGATCATGCTGGTCATTGTCGTGCTGAGCGGCCTGCTGTCGCGCGGCATCATCCGGCCGATCGAGAAACTGGGGCTTGCCACGCGCGACGTCGCGCGCGGCAGCAACGTCGTCATGCCCGCAATACCCGAGACCGCCGCGATCGAGATCCAGGCACTTTATGCCGACTTTGCTGCAATGGCGGCGGCGATCGAACGCCGATCCCGCTACCTGCGCGACTTCGCGCACGCCGTGAGCCACGAATTCAAGACACCGCTCGCCGGCATACGCGGCGCGGTCGAGCTGTTGCAAGACCATCACGCCACCATGTCGCAGGACGAAAGGCACCGTTTCCTAGGCAATGCCGCGGTTGACGCCGACCGGCTGACCCTGCTGGTGACGCGCCTGCTGGAACTGGCGCGCGCCGACATGATGACGGCGGGCGGCGCAAGCAATCTGGCGCTCGCGCTGCGCCGGGTGGCGGACGCCCATCGTGGAGCAGCGTTCGCGGTCGACCTGACAATAGCCGCCAACCTGCCGTACGTCGCCGTCCCAGCCGCGACGGTGGAGACGGTGATCGGCGCGCTGATCGAGAATAGCCGTCAGGCAGGAGCGACGCGCTGCACGATCCGCGTCATACCCCGTGCGAACAGCATCCATATCCTTCTTGGCGATAATGGACCCGGCATCAACTCCGCCGATCGCGAGCGGCTGTTTGAGCCCTTCTTCACCACGCGCCGGGCGGCTGGCGGGACCGGCCTCGGCCTGCCGATCGCGCGCTCGCTGCTCGACGCGTGCAACGGCGCAATCCGGTTGGAAAATAGCGAAACAGGCGCGCAATTCTCGATCGACCTGCCGCTCGCCTGAGGGGCGGCTTCGGACCGGCCGCGATTGACGATCGATATTGGCTGGGGCGGGAGGATTCGAACCTCCGAATGGCGGCACCAAAAGCCGCTGCCTTACCACTTGGCGACGCCCCAATAGCCGCGCGCTTATAGTAAGCGTGCGGCAAGAGGGAAGGCTTAGAAAAGCTTTTCGACCCAGTTATGTGGATCGGGCGCCAGGCCGCGTTGGATATCGACCAGGCTCGCGCGGAGCTGTTCGGTCTGCAAGCCGGGACCACCATTGCCGATCGTGAAATCGAGCCCGTCGCGGCCGCGCACGCGCCCGATCGGCGTCAGCACCGCGGCGGTCCCGCAGGCAAAGGTTTCGCGCAACCTGCCGCTTTTCGCGTCGGCCTGCCATTGGTCGATCGAATAGCGCTCTTCGCGAACCGCCAGCCCGCGATCATGCGCCAGCGTAAGCAAGCTGTCGCGCGTGATACCGGGAAGGATGGTACCGCCGAGCGGGGGCGTGACCATCGAACCATCGTCCATTACGAAGAAGACGTTCATCCCGCCCAGCTCCTCGATCCACTTCTTCTCGACCGTATCGAGGAAGATGACCTGGTCGCAGCCCTCGGCGATCGCTTCCTTCTGGGGGAGCAGGCTTGCCGCATAATTGCCGCCGCACTTAGCGGCGCCCGTTCCGCCGGGTCCGGCACGGTTATAATGTTCGGACACCCACAGCGTCACCGAGGGGGCGCCGCCCTTGAAATAGGAGCCAACCGACGAGGCAATCACCATGAACAGATATTCGTCCGCCGGGCGCACGCCGAGGAACACACTGCTCGCGATCATGAAGGGGCGCAAATAAAGCGCGGCACCGTCCGCGTCCGGAATCCAGTCGCGATCGATCCTGACCAATTGCCGGCACGATTCGAGGAACAACACCTCGGGCAAAGGCGCCATCGCGAGCCGCAGGGCGGAATCGCGGAAACGCCGCGCATTGGCATCGGCGCGGAACAGCGAGGCGCCACCATCCTGCGTCCGATAGGCCTTGAGGCCCTCGAAAATCTCCTGGGCATAATGAAGCACGGCGCAGGCCGGATCCATCTCGAGCGCGCGGCGGGGATGGACGCGTGCATCATGCCAGCCCTCGCCTTCCCGGTAGCGGATTGTCACCATATGATCGGTAAACACCCGGCCGAAACCCGGATTCTCGAGCAGGCCCGCGCGTTCGCTCGCGGGCATCGGCGCGGCGCTTTGTTCAAAGGCGAAGGTCAGGCTGGAATCGCTGGACATGTTCGTCTCTTAACCGGAAATTGCAGCTGCGAGCGGGTTGCGCCGGCCTAGGGCGCATGCCACATTAGGTCAATATGGCTGTCCCGTCCGCTTCCCCCCTTTTCCTGCGCGAAACCGAAATCCGGCGAGGCGCGGAGCTTCTCTTCTTCGGCTATGGCCACCTCTACCGCCAGACCGACGAACATCTTGCCCAACAGGGGATGGGCCGCGCGCATCATCGTGCGCTCTATTTCATCGCCCGCCAGCCCGATCTCACGATCAGTACGCTGCTGAGGACGCTCGGCATCACCAAGCAGTCGCTTGGGCGCGTGCTCGGCGAGCTGACGGAGCGCGGAATGGTCGAAACGCGTACCGGACGCGAGGATCGACGCCAGCGTTTGCTGCGCCTGACGCCAGCCGGCGCCAGACTCGAACAGGATTTGTTCGAACTGCTGCGCACCCGTTTATCCGCGGCCTATGCCGCCGCGGGCCAGGAATCGGTCACGGGCTTTTGGCGCGTGCTGGAGGCACTGATCCCGGCGGAGGAGCGCGAGCGGGTAGCGGATCTCGGCGATATTCCGGCCTAGCACTTCGCAGGTGCAGCAAAAGCGGTTGCGCGCGCGCGCGGGTCGCCGTATCGGCCGCGCAATATGAACATCGAACTCATCCCCGTGGGCAAGGACCCACCCAACGAACTCAATGTCATCATCGAGGTGCCGGTGGGCGGCGAACCCGTCAAATATGAATTCGACAAGGCATCGGGTGCGCTCTTCGTCGACCGCATCCTCCACACGCCGATGCGGTATCCAGCCAATTACGGCTTCGTCCCGCATACGCTTTCGCCGGATGGAGATCCGCTCGACGCGCTCGTGATCGCGCGCTCGCCCTTCATCCCCGGTTGTGTCGTGCGCGCGCGGCCAATCGCGGTGCTCAAGCTCGAGGACGAGGCGGGCGGAGACGAGAAGCTCGTCTGCGTGCCGGTCGACACCACTTTCCCTTATTATACCGATGTCGGCGAGGCGGCTGATCTGCCCTCGATCGTGCTCGCCCAGATCGAGCATTTCTTCACCCACTATAAGGACCTCGAAGCCCAGAAGTGGGTGCGGATCGGCAATTGGGGTGATGCCGACGAGGCGCGTCGGATCGTGATCGAAGCGATCGAAGCAGCAAAGAAGGCCAAGGCCTGAGCCTTCCGCGCGCCGATCGTCCGCGCTAACGCCTCACGCTCGTTCAACGGAGCCGGCGGATGGCGATAACAGAGCTGCAACTCGGTAATCGGATCGCGCCCCCGCGCTTCCTCGCGTTCACGGTGATAATGATCATCGGCACGCCGATCGGCATCTCGCAACTCGGCTGGGCCAAGGGCGCGATGGCGGCATTCGACGTCGCTTCGATCATTTTTTTCGCCACGATAGTTCCCCTGCTCGGCGACAAGGCCGATGGGATGCGCCGCGCGGCCAAGCGCAACGATGCCAACCGCGCCGGGCTGCTGGCGTTGACCGTCATCGTCTCGATCGTCGTGTTGTCCGCGGTTGCCTCCGAACTGACGCAGCCGGCCAGGCCTCCGATGCTCGACGTGGCGCTGATCGTCGGCACGCTGATGCTGTCATGGTTGTTCAGCAGCCTGATCTACGCCCTCCATTATGCGCACATATTCTATGGCGAGGATAAAGGCAGGGACGTCGGCGGTATCGACTTCCCAGGCACGAAGGAGCCTGATTACTGGGATTTCCTCTATTTCTCGACCTGTCTCAGCATGACGTTCCAGGTTTCGGATATGGACATCACCAGCGGGCGGATGCGGCGGGTGATCATGTTCCACTGCCTCGCCGCATTCGTGTTCAACCTTGGTATCGTCGCCTTCACGATCAACGTGCTTGGCGGTGGCTGAACATGTGCAGGCGATCCAGGCGAATATTTCCGCACCGAATACGTCGCGCGGAACGGAGGCTTGCGCTATCCGCACCGCGAACGGACCGACATAGCGCGCCGAACCTGATCGACGCGCTTCAGGCGACAAGGAAATGACGATGGCGCCACCCGCCCAGACACTGCTTCTCTTCGGCGCGACCGGCGACCTGTCGCGTCGCATGCTGCTCCCGTCGCTGTTCGGGCTCGACGCCGACGGTCTGCTGCCGGCGGACCTCAAAATCTACGCCACGGCGCGCAGTGCGATCGACGATGCGGCGTTTCGCGACACTGCGGCGACCGCACTCGAGCCGATCATGAAGGATCGCAAGCTCGACAAGGGAGTACAGGACCGCTTCCTTGCCCGGGTCCATTATGTCGCGGCCGACGCGTCGAAACCCGAAACGCTGGCGGCGTTGGGGGATGCGGTCGGCGAGCGCGCCGACAAGGGACTCGCCATCTTCCTTTCGACCGCGCCGTCGCTGTTCGAATCAACCATCGCCGGACTGGAGGCAGCAGGCCTCGCCGGTGAACATACCCGCCTCGCGCTGGAAAAGCCGCTTGGTCAGGATCTGACTTCCTCGATGGAGATCAACGACGCCGTCGCGCGCGTCTTTCCCGAAGCGCGTACCTTCCGGATCGATCATTATCTTGGCAAGGAGACGGTGCAGAACCTGCTCGCCCTGCGTTTCGGCAACATCCTGTTCGAGCCGTTGTGGAATGCCAGCGGGATCGAACATGTCCAGATCACCGTCGGCGAAACGGTGGGGCTTGAGGGCCGCACATCATATTTCGACGGAATGGGCTCGCTGCGCGACATGGTGCAGAACCATATGCTCCAATTGCTCGCTCTGGTCGCCATGGAAGCGCCCGCGCAATTCACCGCCACCGCCGTGCGCGACGAGAAGGTCAAGGTGCTGCGCTCGCTTCGCAGGCTCGATGCCGCCAAGGAAAGCGTGATCGGCCAGTATCAGGCCGGAGCGGTCGCTGGCGTGCCGGTACCGGGCTATGCGGACGAACTTGGCGGGACATCCGATACCGAAACCTTCGTGGCGTTGCGCGCTCATGTCGACAATTGGCGCTGGCAGGGCATCCCCTTCTATCTGCGCACCGGCAAGCGCCTGCCGCGCCGCACCTCGGAAATCATCATCCAGTTCCGGCCGGTGCCGCATTCGATGTTCGCCAGCCGCGGCGCCGCGCTCCAGCCCAACCGCCTCGTCATCTCGGTCCAGCCTGATGAAAATGTCAGCCTGACGATCATGGCCAAGCAGCCGGGGCTGGACCGCCAGGGCATCCGCCTGCGCGAGGTTCCGCTCGATATCCGCATGGCCAATGCCTTTGCAGACGTGCGCCGCCGCATCGCCTATGAGCGCCTGCTGCTCGACCTGATCGAGGGCGACCCGACATTGTTCGTACGCCGCGACGAGGTCGAGGCACAGTGGGAGTGGATCGACGCGATCCGCGCCGGCTGGGCCGCGAACGGCATGGCGCCCAAATTATATCCGGCCGGCACGTGGGGTCCCCCCGCTGCCATCGCCCTTACCGAACGAGATGGAGTGAGCTGGCATGAATGAGATGACACAT
>DATMIP010000166.1:0-13694 GCA_035554515.1 Sphingomonas sp.
AAGCAGAGGGGCATGGCCTTCGGCGCCTATCCCCTTGTCTCGCTGGCCGATGCGCGCAGCAAGCGCGACGAGTCTTACTCTGTTCTTTGTGAAGGCCGGGATCCCAACGTCGCGAAGAAGCTCAAGATCGAGGAGAACCTCGAGGCCGGACGGCAGACGTTCGAGCGTGTCGCCCGTGAGTGGCATGAGAATGCCAAGTCGCAATGGGCCAAGATCCACGCCGCCGATATCATCCGCAGCCTTGAGCGCGACGTTTTTCCCACCATTGGCACAATGCCGATCGCCCACCTGACGCCGCCGCTTGTTCTCGGCGTTCCGAGAGAAATCGAAGCCCGCGGGTCGATCGAGACCGCGAAGCGCATACGCCAACGGATCTCGGCCGTATTCGTCTACGCCATTGCCGAGGGAATCACGAAAGACGATCCCGCCGAGAAGCTTGGTGCGACCCTCAAGCCGCTGCGCAAGGGAGACGGCGTGAACTCGCGGCAGTCTGGGCGGACATGCTGAGCGAGGGCCTGCCCGATCCTTCCGTTCTGGTCGCTCGACCAGCGAAGGACATGGTTCCCGTTCACGGCGGCGACTGCCACGACCTGTCGATGCAGACTTCATGTTTCCTACCCGGCGAGCCGAATGATGCTTGGGTGGCGGTCACTATGCTGGCCGCCCCTCTGCGATCCTCCGCATTTTCAGAAGAACACTCCCATCGCGCGGCCAACCCCCGAAGGTCACGCCCCGATAGTTATGAAAAAGCTCAGGATCGAGGCGAACATTGAAGCCGGACGGCAGATGTTCGAGCGCCTGGCCAGGAATGGCACGAAAATGCCAAGGTGCAATGGGCCACCATCAGCGTTTTGTACCTGGCGTAGGTCATCATTCTCTCCGTCGCGGTCAGGCGGGTTCAACGGCACGTTGTGAATTCATCGCGATACCGATGCCAGGACCCGAAAACTGGACCATTTCGGCATCGACCAGTTCGAGGATATCGAGATCGGCCATGCCGTTCACGATATGCGCGGACAACGGGAGCTGTTCGAACGTGGCCCGGTGCCATGCGAGGTTGCCGGTTCCCGTCCAGCGACGGAATTCGAACTCGTCGAAGTTGATGTTTGCAACTGCGCCGCCGCTACCCGACGGCGCTGCAGACGTCGTGACATAGGCCAAGTCGGCCCCTTCGCGCCCTCCTATGCTCGTGCGGGGCATATATTTGTAGTACATCTGCGCTCCGCCTCCCGAGCCTGGCAGACATTTCTCCGGGTGCTGCTCCTCGACCAGACCGGTAAGCTCAATGTCGAAGAATGTGTGATCGAACCAAGCCGCCTCGCACGATGCGCGGCCGGTGCTCTCGTCCCAGTCGATCTCGCTGAACCGGGCGAACATCTTCGGGAAGCCAAGCTCCTCGCGGCCGGTCATGATCGCATCGGGCGAGCCCTCCCAGATAATCGGGCACAGCGCACCGTCGATCCGCTCGGTCTTGCCTTGGTACGTCACGGGAAAGTCGACCGAAAGGATACCGTAGCCACGTCCGGCCAGCCAATAGAGGTTCTTGAACCAGGCGCAGCTGATCGAGACAATCGGCTCGCCGCGCAGACTGAACCCCGGCGGGAGCAGCCGCGCAAGCTTGGCCGGATTGGTGCGGTAGCCGAGCTTCATCCAATGCGCGTTCATTCGGCCTGCTTCCTCGGCGGTCCACATCCTGCCATCGGGATGCTGGCGAGGGCCAGGCGCCGGACCGAACATGATCGGCATCCGGTAGCGGGAGGCAGGGTCGAGTTTGAATGTCATCGAACAGGATTCCTCAATTGAAGTCGAAACCGAACCGAAGACCGTACGTCCGCGGTGGGCGAAGGATGACAAACGGAAGGGCGATTACGGGCTGGACGAATGAGCCTGATTTGACTGCTTCGTCCTCGATATTGTCGATGAAAGCGGTGACGGTGAACCGGTCTCGGGGCGCTCGCCAGGTGATGCTGGCGTTCGACACCCTCGAGCTCCTCTGGAGCTGGCCGGGAAGATATTCCTCGCCCACCCAATAGTTGCTCTGGACCTGTGTGCCGATCTGCAAGTCAAGCGTGGAGCCGCCCCGTAGATCGACGCTGCGTGTGTATGATGCATTCAGCGTCCATCTCGGCGAGTGGGGCGTCACCCTTCCCGAGCAATTCACCAGCACCTCTGTCGGACCCGAGGCGCTGGTTGGACATGCGGTTGCGGGTGGGCCTGTCACCGTCGTCTGGCGGTAGCGGAAGTCGCCATACTCGCCGTGCAGATATTGCAGACCTGCGCTGATCCGATCCTGAGGCGAAGGTTGCCACAGGAGCTCCAACTCGGCTCCATAGATGTCCGCGCTACCGGCATTTTCGGTTATCAGGTTGAACCCGCCGGGCAGGATAGGTCCGATATGCGTGACCTGCTTGTCCTTATACTCCCAGTAGAACAGCTCCGCGTTGAGCTGGAAGCTGTTGTCGAAGAACCGGTTCTTGGACCCGATCGTGTACGCGGTCAGCGTCTCGGGCCGATAGGTGTTGGGAGCCAGCGATCCGAAAAAACCGCCCGCCTTGAAGCCAGTCGCCACATTTGCATAGACCAGCGAGCGCGGCGCAAGGTCATATTCGATGCCCGCCTTCCAGGTCCCCTTGTCCTGCTCGAGCTTACCGTCCAGCGGCGCGTAGCAGGTACCGCTTGACGCTTCATAGGGGGCGCAAACCGCCTGATAAAAAGCCAGCGCAGGGCCGGGGAATCCGACAGGGACGGGTGGAGGCGGCCCACCGTTCAGCCCGCCCTGTATTTTCCGCTCGCTGGTATAGCGCAGTCCTCCGGTCAATCGCAGCGCCTTGCTCAACTCGAATGTGAGCTGGCCGAAGGCGGCATAGCTTCGTGTATTGAGCTCGGGGATGGTGCGGTTGAACGAGACGCCCTGGTTCGCGAAGAGATCGAAGTTCAGATCCTCGTTGAAGTAATAGCCGCCGACGACCCATTTGAAGGGAGATGCGCCGTTGCGCGAAGCCAGCCGGACTTCGACCGAAGTCGCGCGGGAGTCCTCGCTGGCGTTGACCGGAAACCCGGCTGCATAGTGCCGATAGCTGGCGACGTTGCGGCGGTAGGCTGGGATGACCGTGAGCGTCGCGCCGCCCAAGTCATAGTCGATGGTCGCCGATGTGCCCCAATTCTCGAGGTCGATATATCCGTCGGCCGCGAGCGCCGGCAGCAGGTTTGGATTGGCACCTCCGGTGATTGCCAGGGAGGCGGCGGCGAGGATCGCGTTGGTGCCATTGACCGAGGAGCCGTAATAGGGATGTTCAGGATCGAGAAAAGGCGCAACGACGCCCCCGGCGCCTTTTCCGCCGATATGCGCGTAGTCCGCCGACAGCAGGATGGAGAGCCCGTCCAACGGCTTCAACTTGAGCTGGCCGCGCGCAGCCTCGCTCCGGTCGTCCAGATATCCATCGCTCAAATAGCCGTCACGCCGCGTGACCACGCCGGCGACGCGGAGCGCTGCCGTGTCGCCGATCGGCAGGTTGACCGCTGCTTCGCCGCGCCGGAGACCGTAATTACCGACCGTCAACGTTCCTTGCGCGGACAGGGTCTCATCGGGCTTGCGGGTGATGACATTGATCGCGCCGGCAGTCGCATTTCGACCGTAGAGCGTTCCTTGCGGCCCCTTCAGCACCTCGACCCGCGCGAGATCATAGAAAAGGCCATTGGGGCCTCCCGAGCGCGCGACGTAGACGCCGTCGAGATTTACCGCCACGCCAGGTTCGGCATAGGCATTGCCGGCGAAATTACCGACCCCGCGAATCGTCACCTGCGTGCCGCCGCCGCCGGAGCTGGACAGCTTCAGCGCGGGCACGAGCTTGGAGAGGTCCTGCGGTTGCGTGATGCCGGCTTCGACAAGCGCCTGCCCGTCAATTGCGGTCACTGGAACGGCCGTCCGCTGGAGGTTTTCCTCCCGCCGCTGCGCAGTGACGACGATATCCGCCAGCCCGGCATCCTTCGTTTCGTCGGCCTGGGTGGTGCCCTCGGAAGTTGCGGCGTTGTCTTGTGCGAAGGCTGGCATCGCGAGGACGATTGCGATGGCGGCAAGACTGCTTTGCAGTGTGACTTTCATGATATTCCTCTCCTCAAATGCGCCATTCTGCGATGACTTTTATTCAGGCTGCGAGCCGCGGCTTCACCGCTTCGCACCACAAATCCAGAAGCTGCCTCGGGTCGCCGGTGCCGAAGACGTGGCGGTCGGGCCGAACAAGCACGGCGGCAGCACCTCGCTGGCGCAGCCACTCCGCTATTTCGGGCGCGAAGGGCGCAAGGTCCGGCGCGCCCAGGTCGAGGGGCCTGACACCCGATCCTCCGGCGTTAGGAAGCCTCGTGCCCAGCAGCACCGGTTCGTTTGGGAGAAACTCGTCCAGCCGCGTGCCGCCGGAAATGGGCTGGGGAAACAAGGCCCCCGCGCCGAGCGTGTCCGTGAACGCTCCACCGGCAAGGTCCGGGTAGGACACCGAGACGTCCTGTGCCCCCGAAGCCTTGCGTGCCAGCATCTCGCAGTTCCGCGCCATGGCCGCTTCCTCGTCGAGCATGCATACGACCTTCCCCATCGAGATGGCGGTCTCGATAATCGCGCGAACATGCGGTTCGCGTTCTTCCTGATAGGTGTCCAGGATCGTTTCGCCCGCGTCACCGCGCATCAGCGCTGCAAGCTTCCACGCAAGGTTCGCCGCGTCGCGTATCCCCGAGCACATGCCCTGACCCGCGAAAGGCGGCATCTGGTGCGCGGCGTCGCCGGCAATCAGAACCCGTCCTTCACGCCATTGCTCGGCAACCAGACCATGGAAGCGATACACCGCCTTCCGCTCAATCTCGATGCGATCGGCGCAATTCCACGGTTCGAGCAGCTCGCGAATCTTGTCTTCGGCGAGCATCTCCTCCGCGGTTTCCCCCGGCTTCAGCATGAACTCCCAGCGAAAGCGCTTCCCGCTCATCGCCATGTACGTGATCGGGCGCCTCGGGTCGCAGATCTGCTCGCAGACGATCGGCAGGTCGCCCGGCTCTTCGATGAGCGTGTCGAGCACGAGCCAGGGCTCATCGAATTGATAATCGTCCAGCCTGATGCCCAGCGCTTCCCTGACGGGACTCCAGGATCCGTCGCATCCGACGACGTATCGTGCGCGGATCGTTCGTGCGCCGACGGCGTCGGCAACATCGGCGTCAACGCCACCAGCGTCCTGGCGCAAGCCGGTGAAGGTGACACCCAGCTGGACTGTGACGCCGAGTTCCGTCAGGCGCTCGCGGAGAACGTCCTCGACTGCGGGCTGATGGAGCGCATAAGTCTCCGCCCAGCCGAACGGCCCTGTGTCGGCAACGGGAAAATCGAGCAGCACATTGCCTTCAGGGGTGCGGAACTGATAGCGGTCCGGCACGCGGCAAAGCGGCACGATCCGTTCGGCAATTCCGATCATCTGGAATATCCGCATGATCTCGTGGTCGAACACCGCGGCACGCGGCAGGGGAAACGGGGTGGGCGACTGGTCGATCGCGATGACCGACAGGCCATGCACGCTTGCAAGCGCTGCCATCGCGTCGCCGACCGGTCCCAGTCCGACGACTAGAAGGTCGCAGTCGAAGGCCCGGATCATTCGCCCTCCTTCGTGCCCGGCAATGGCGGCATCTCCATGCCCCATTGGACACCCATCAATTCGGGTATGCTGCCGATCCCGCCGCCATCGGCGGCGACGAGCTGGTCGCCGTCTGTCCAATGCTCGATCTCGTGGCCCCAGGGATCCTTCCAATAATCGAACACCTGGCTGCCGAGATAATGACGTCCGACACCCCAAAAATGTTCACGACTCGTCTTCTTCAGATGCTCATGCCCGGCCATCAGGTCGTCGAGGTCGGCCACTTCGAAGGCTGCGTGCATGAAGCCGGGCGGGACTGGCCGTTCGAGAAGAAATATGGTGTGGTGATCGCATGGTTGGTCACCACGATCGCAGCGCATGAACGCGCCGATCGCTACCCCCGGGGCCGGCTGAATCTCATCAGAGGTCACCAGCCCGAACCGTTCCTTGTACCATGCTTCGGAGCAACGAAAATTCGATACACCAAGGACCACATGGCCGAGCCGCTGGACGTGGGACGGGCCTCGTTCCACCCTGCGCAGCAACCCCCTACGGGGATAGGCACCGCCTTGATTCCAGTCCTCCCGGGGGTGGTTCTCCAGCGGCGCGGCCTTGGCCTGACCAGCCACCACTTCCACCGTGAACCCGTCGGGATCGGTGAGCCGGGCAACCTTGCCGCCGCCCGGGCCGTCGAGCGTCTCGACCGGGACCCCATCATGCGCGGCGATCCTCGCGAGGTCGGCCTCGTCATTTACCCAGATGCCAAAGCCCGCGAACCCTGCCGAATCCGAACGCTCGGTGGAGTGGATGAACGGGCCGGTCCCGTACCCGCGCATGTAGAGGCGGTCGCCATCGCTCCCCGCTTCCACCATGCCGAAATCGTGCAGGAAGGCGCGCATGGCATCTAGATCGGGTGCGCGGAACCGAACATACGCAACGTCAAAGGCCTTTGCGACACTCATGCCTCGCCTCGCAGCAGGTCGTCGGCAGCGGCTCGTCCGAGCGATTGGGCCTCGGCATACGGGAGACCGAGAGCGCGCAGTAGCGCGCCGGCCATGGACGATGCGAGGTCGGCAGGGAACGCCTTCGCGTCTCCCGACATGGCGTGGCGCACGGTCGACTGGACCGTGCCGATCACCATCAGCACACCCGTTTCGAGATCCATATTGCAGAGGCGGCCCTGCTCGATGCCATGTCGTACATCGGCGCTCACTCCGGCATTGAGCGGCGATTCCGAAGTCGTGCGCCGCTCCGACATACTTAACAGTGCCATCAGCCGCTCAGGGTGGTCGAGCGCGTAACGCATCACCGTGCACAGGGCGCGCGCGATCCGGGTCGGAGCGTCCGTCACCTCCTGATTCACTGAGAAGATATGGAATTCTACATCGCCCTGGACGAGCTCGTAGATCGTTGCCGCGAACTCGTCCTTGTCGGCGAAGTGATTGTAGAAGCTGCCTTTAGCTACGTCTGCCGCGCCGACGATGTCGTCCACGGTGACGCTGTCGACCGCCCGGGTTGCGAACAGGGCCTGACCGGCGGACAGCAAGGCGGTGCGCGTCCGCTCGCGCTGGCGGTTGCCCCGGGGACGCGGTGTTTCAGCTGCAGCTTTCGTCATCCTCGCCTCGATGTTGTTTACACTAGACAGTCAGGTTTGAACGAATTAGTCAAATTAAAAAGTGCAACGGAGGCTTGGGAGGATTGCCGAATTTTCAGCTAGCTTCGCTCCGCCCGCCACGTGACCTTTCAGCGAGTGCTCGTCGCCCGCCTGGCGCGCATCCCCTTTTTCCGGACATCTTATCGAGGACGTGACTGATGAAGCTTGCGAGATTCACGAAGGACGGCGCAACGCGCCTGGGCAAGGTCGTCGATGACACCGTCGTCGATCTGAGCGGCGTGGTGCCTGACATTGGCGGCTCGATGCGGCTGCTGATCGAGGGGCTCGCCGGTTACCGCGCGGCAATCGAGACTGTTGAGTCGCCGGCTTTCCCGTTGGCCGATGTGCGGCTGGAAACGCCGATTGCGGATCCACGCAAGTTCCTGGCGATCGGCATGAACTATCAGGCGCACGCCGACGAGGCGGCCGCCGCCGGCCATCCGGTGCCAAAGAGTCAGCTCTGGTTCAACAAGCAAGTGACCTGCATCACAGGCCCCTATTCGGATGTCGATATCCCCAAGGCCGGCCCCGACATGGTCGATTATGAGGCAGAGATGGGCGTGGTGATCGGTAAGAGGTGTCGGCATGTCTCGCGCGAGGATGCGCGGTCGGTGATCGCAGGTTATCTGGTGTGCAACGATGTGACCGCACGGGACTGGCAGTTCCGTTCGCCAACCTTCACCCTGGGCAAGTCCTTCGACACCCATGGACCGATCGGGCCGTGGATCACCACCGATGACGAGATCGACGACCCGCACGCGCTGACCCTCTCGCTGACGCTAAACGGGGAGAAGCGCCAGCGTTCTTCGACCGGCGACATGATCTACGACATCTTCGATCAGATCGCCTATTTGACGCAGGTGATGACGCTGGAGCCTGGCGACATCCTTGCCACCGGCACGCCTGCGGGCGTCGGCATAGCGAGCGAACGTTTCATGAAGGCCGGCGATGTCGTGCGGGTCGAGGTCGAAGGGCTTGGCGCCATCGAGAACCGCTTCGTCGATGAAGCCTGACACGTGAACCTGCCGTCTCGTGGGCTGACGCTCTACCATACGCCGGCGACCTGCTCGCGCGTGGTACTGAACGCGCTGGAGGAACTGGGACTGGCTTACGAAGACCGCCCGGTCGACATCTTCAAGGGTGAGCAGCGAAGCGCCGCGTATCTGGCGATCAACCCAAAGGGAAAGGTGCCGGCCCTCGTCTCGGCTGGCGTACTGATAACCGAAACTCCGGCAATCGTCTGGTGGCTCAATGAGACATATCCCGAGGGCGGGCTTCTACCTGTGGGCGATCCGTTGGCACGTGCGCTTGCGCTATCGGATCTCGTCTGGTGTTCGAACTCACTGCATCCGCTCGTCCGCTTGGCGCGGATGCCGCAACGGGCCACACACGGCGATCCGGCTCCCGTCCGCGCGGCAGCGGTCGAACAGCTCGTGCCGGCCCTTGCGATGCTCCAATTGCGACTGGGGCATGCGCCATGGTGGTTTGGCGAGCAATGGTCGGTCCTCGACGTGTATCTCGCCTGGATAGCCGGAATGTGCACCGGCGCCGGGATCGATTTATCGGCTTATCCCGCACTGATCGGCCACGAACAGCGCGTGCGCCGGCGCGACGGCTTCCAGCGGGCGCTGCTGCGCGAGCGGAGCGCGCTCAAGGTTGCGAGCATAACGCTGCCTGGCGAACTCTGACCGGAAGATTGAGAGTAGGATTCTTGGCAGGCATTTCTCAGAGCGGCAGCACCGGCAAGGGCGGGACGAAATTCGCCGTGGGCGGCAAACAGGCCGGAGCGTTGCAGGCGCACGTGCTGCTCCTGATCGCCTGCCTGCCGATCCTGGGCATGCTGGTGATAGCGCCGGTCCTACCGGAGATGCAGCGGTATTTTGCCGACGTCGACGGAGTAGCCTACCTTGTTCCACTCGCATTGACTGCTCCCGCGCTGGTGATCGTCCTGATTTCGCCCTTCGCGGGTCGGATCGCGGCGCGCCTCGGGCGGAAGCCCACGCTCACTATCTCATTGCTCCTATATCTCGTCGCCGCGACCGCCCCCCTATATCTGCACTCATTGCTTTCGATCGTGCTCTCGCGCCTCGTTGTCGGTGCAGCGGAAGCGCTGCTGATGACCGTATCGACTATGCTGATCGGCGACTATTTCGAGTCGACGCGGCGAGATCGCTATCTCGCCTATCAGATCGTCTACACGTCGGTTTCCGCCGTCCTATTTCTGGTTATTGGCGGAATGCTGGGGGAAGCTGGCTGGCGCATGCCTTTCCTCGCCTATTTCGTGGCGCTGCTCCTGCTGCCGTTCGTGCTGATCCTGATCTGGGAACCTGCCGGCCCACCGCACGAAGAAGCGCACGCCTCAAGCAAGATGCCCTGGGGGCAGGTGTTCCCGGTATACCTGATCACGTTCTTTGCCGGCGGTTGTATGAATCTGGTCGCGGTTGAGCTGGGGTATCTGATAGAGGCAGTGGGCACCAATTCCACTACGCTCAAAGGGGCCGCTGCGGCTGCTAATAGCGCGGGCATCGCGGTCGGTGCGGTTGTCATCGGCATCATCCGCGTCCGTGATCGCGTGACCCAGCTGGTCGCCAGCCTTGCATTGGGCGCGGGCGGGTTCGGCATGATGGGTTTGTCGCCGAACGTGCCTGGCGTAATTATGGGAGGCGCCTTGGTCGGACTCGGCAGCGGCTTTTATCTCGGCTGGCTGCTGGCTGCCGTGAACCGTCCGCTTTCCTTCGACACCCGCGGGCGCGGCGTCGGCCTGTGGATGGCCTCCTATTTCCTTGCCACCGTATTGGCGCCCGCCTCGGCGGTATTGTTGAGCGGCCCTTTCGGCGGTCTGCAACCTGCGATGCTCGCTTATGCCGGGGTCATGGGCGCCTTCGCGCTACTAGCTCCCATCCTGCTTCGCGGGCGCTGATCAACTAGAAGTATATCGGCGGGGCACTTGCCGCCTCACGGGGCTAGGACGCGCGTGTAATCGCCAAGTGACTGCACAGGGTCTTTCGGCGAACTAGCCCATGCCGGGCACGCCGCAGCCGGACCGCCAGAGGTCTGATGGCTTTAGGAAGAACCGTTCTTCTCGAGTAGCGATCGAGCTTGTCGAGGGCGGGCAGGTGCGAATTGCTCCCGGCAATTTTGCCAGCAAGAGCCAGCAGCGCGCGTGGCTGGCGCTGTTCGACGACCCGGACAGCTATCCAGTTGAAGGCATGGCTGTTCGGCGGGCAGTCGATCCCGGCCCGCTTCGCGCTGTTCGACCTCGACGCCTTCAAGGGCGCGACCGTCGCCGACCTGTTCGGCGACGACCGCTATTTCGCCGATGTCGATGCGTTCTGGACGGCGCAGAACGAGGCCATCGAGGCGCGCCGCACCGCCTATCTGGAGGGAGGCTGGAGCGATGTCGTCATCGTGCCGCCGTCCGATCACTTCCAGACATGGGAATATGAGAAGGCACCGACCCGATCTTGAATCCGCGACCGAAGCCGAGCTGATCTCCGCCTGCGCGCGGGCCAACAACGTGCTCAAGTGGTTCGGCACCGGCTGGGCACTGTTCTTCGAAGCGGAACGGCGAGAAGCCTCCGCTTATCCCGACAGCTCCTTTCCCGACTCGGCATCATGGCTGGTCGATCAGGAGCGGCGCGCCAACTTCCTTGCCGAGGGCGAGCATTGCGAGAGCCGATACTCTGACCCTGACATGGCTCCCGATGCCGGACAACGCGGAGGCGGCGGGGAGATCGCTGGTCGAACGCCCCGAAGCAGACAAGGGCCGCGACTGGCATGGCGCGCTCGCCAGCTTCATTGCCGAAAGCGATCGCGCGCTCGATCTGCTGGGCAGCTTCATGCCCGAGGTGCGAGCGCTCGACGATGCAGAGACGTTGACTTTCCTGCACGTCACCATTTCGTGCCGCCAGCATCGTGTCGCCGTCCCGGAGACGCCGATCTATCTCGACGCACTGCTGACCGACACTCCGCTCACGCTCGACGGTCCGTAATCGTGCCTGCGGGCTGTTATTGCGCGATTATCGCGTTCGGCCGATACAGTCGACGGGTGCCGGGCGGCTTCTCGCCGGAGATGGCCGGGAGGGGAAGCGCTCCTTGAACATGCATCGGGACGTTGAACATCACTGGCCTGCCATGGCCGCCTCGCCGATCCCTTACCCGTCAGCTCAAGGGGTATTGGCTTGCGTCTTGGCAATTGCTATGTACCATAACATAAATATGGAGCGGGTAGATGATACTGAATCGGGGCGCCAATACGTTCGAGCGGCTTAGTCCCATTACGGGCGAGATCGCGACTACCGCCAAGGCATTCGACGTCGGCGAAGCGCAGTCGGTCTGCGACGACGCCGCCGCCGCATTACCGGCCTGGGCGGCAACCGGCCCAAATGCGCGTCGCGCGCTGCTCTCGGCCGCAGCGACCGCGCTGGAGGCCAGGGCGCAGGAACTGGTCGACGCCATGATGGGCGAGATCGGGGCAACCGAAGGCTGGGCGCGTTTCAACATCATGCTCGCTGCATCGATGATCCGCGAGGCGGCAGCGCTCACCACACAGATCCAGGGGGAGGTGATCCCGTCCGACAAGCCCGGCTGCCTCGCCATGAGCATCCGCGAGCCGGCGGGAGTGGTGCTCGGCATCGCCCCGTGGAATGCGCCGGTGATCCTGGGCGTGCGCGCAATCGCCACACCTTTGGCCTGTGGCAACACGGTCGTCTTCAAGGCTTCCGAAATCTGCCCCCGTACGCATGAGCTGATAGTCGAGGCTTTCGCCGACGCCGGTTTCCCCGCCGGCGTGGTCAACATCGTCACCAACGCACCGCAGGACGCAGCCAACATTGTCGGGGCACTGATCGATCATCCGGCGGTGCGCCGTATCAACTTCACCGGTTCGACCGCCGTCGGCAAGGTCATCGCCAAGCGTGCGGCCGAGCAACTCAAGCCTGTTTTGCTGGAGCTTGGCGGCAAGGCACCGTTGATCGTCCTCGAAGACGCGGATCTTGAAGAGGCGGTTAAAGCGGCCGCGTTCGGCGCCTTCATGAACCAGGGCCAGATATGCATGTCGACCGAGCGGATCATCGTCGTCGACGCGGTCGCGGATGCCTTCGCCGCCCGCTTCAAGGCGAAGGTTGCGACGATGGCGGTGGGCGATCCGCGCGAAGGCAGAACCCCGCTGGGCGCAGTGGTCGATCACAAAACCGTCGACTGCGTATTTGGACTTATCGAGGACGCGCTCCGCGCGGGCGCCGAGCAGCTCAACGGCGGTCCCGCGGATGGTGTTCTGATGCCCGCGCACGTGATCGATCGGGTGACGCCGCATATGCGCCTTTTCCGGGAGGAGAGCTTCGGCCCGGTGGTCGCGATCACCCGCGCTCGCGACGAGGCGCACGCAGTCCTGCTTGCCAACGATACCGAATACGGCCTCTCGGCAGCGGTCTTCACGCGCGACACCGCGCGCGGGCTTCGCGTCGCACGCCAGATCAAGTCGGGCATCTGCCACGTCAATGGCCCGACCGTCCACGACGAGGCGCAAATGCCTTTCGGCGGCACCAAGGGCTCGGGCTACGGCCGCTTTGGCGGCAAAGCGGGCATAGATGCTTTCACTGAACTGCGCTGGATCACGGTCGAGACCCTGCCCGGCCATTACCCGATCTAAGGACAAGACATGACCGATACCGTCGCTTTCGAAGTTGTCGACCGCATCGCCTGGGTGCGCTTCAATCGCCCGGACAAACGCAATTGCATGAGTCCGACGCTGAATCGCGAGATGATGGAGGTCCTCGATGCCTTGGAATATCGGGACGACGTGGGAGTGCTGGTACTGAGCGGCGAGGGTTCCGCCTGGTCGGCGGGCATGGACCTGAAAGAGTATTTCCGGGAAACCGAGGCCAAGGGTCTCGCCGCTACGCGTCAGGCTCAACGCGAAAGCT
Source organism: Sphingomonas sp. (assembly GCA_035554515.1). Classification (GTDB taxonomy): domain Bacteria; phylum Pseudomonadota; class Alphaproteobacteria; order Sphingomonadales; family Sphingomonadaceae; genus Sphingomonas_I. Next base: position 13,182 of record DATMIP010000166.1, read on the forward strand.
ATGGCTGGTGGCGGCGGCTGCGCTGGTACCAGAAGCCGACCATCGCAATGGTCAACGGTTGGTGCTTCGGCGGCGGTTATGGTCCTCTCTTCGGCTGCGACCTCGCGGTTGCGGCGGAGGAGGCACAGTTTGGCCTGTCCGAAATAAACTGGGGCATATTGCCGGGGGGAGGCGCCACCAAGGTCGCGGTCGAGCTGATGCCGTTTCGTCAGGCTATGTACCACGCGCTGATGGGCGAGAATATTGACGGCACGACCGCCGCCGCCTGGGGTCTCGTCAACGAGGCGGTGCCCCTCGCCCGGCTCAAGGATCGCGTCGGCGAGATCGCGGCCGTGTTGCTCAAGAAAAATCCGGTCGCGCTCAAGGCCACCAAGGACGCTATCCGCCGTGTCGGCGAGATGACCTACGACAATGCCGAGGATTATCTGATCCGCGCGCAGGAAGCCGCCAACAGCTATGACAATGAAGGCCGCAAGGAAGGCATTCGCCAGTTCATTGACGAAAAAAGCTACA
>DATMIP010000167.1:0-14919 GCA_035554515.1 Sphingomonas sp.
GTGTCCACAGGAGCCTCGGCCTGGCGCTGCTTCGCAGTAGCGCAATCGCCGATGGTTGCCAGGAGTTGAAGCTATATCTCAGCATGAGCCCTGGCGCGAGCGACGCCGCGATGATCGCGTCGCTTATCGAACAATCGTCTAATTGAGGAGCACCGCCGTGAAAGCCCTTGTTCCGCTCTTTGCCATCTCACTTGCGACATCGGGTGCCATGGCCGGAAACAGTCTTATCGTGGAGAATGCAGCCGTCGCGGTCGCGAAATCAGGCCTCACGGTCCGCCCCGACCGCGAGTGGAACAAGCTGGGGGCGCGGCCTGGGCGCAACTCCGAGACCTGGACTATCGATGGCGACACGCTGAACGACCTGACGTTCTACGGCGGTATCGAGGATGGCAAGACGCTGTTCCGCGAAGTTGACAGGCATAACAAGCCGTTGCCGCGATTTTCCGCCACGATGCTGCTGACCGATATCCCTTCACTTGTGGAAAATAGCTATCGGATAGCGCTCGGCACCTCGCTCATGACGATCGACAAGGTCGAGCCGGCCAGACTGGGCAGTCGGAACGGCATACGCTTCGAATATTCGTTCGTGCGGCAGGGCGAGGATCTGCACCGTCGTGGCGAGGGGTATGCCACGACACAGGGAGGCAAACTCTACATGATCACGTTCGAGGCACCCGCTCTGTATTATTTCGACGCTGATGTGGGAGCCGCGAGACAGGTAGTCGCCAGCGTAACGCTGCCAAAATCGAGCTGAGTTCGACGACCTCGCGCACGATGTAAATTGATACCGGAGCGGTGGGCGCAGAAAAGGCCGCCCCGGATTGTCCGAAGCGGCCCTTGTCTTCCTTCATCCCAACCGGACGGCTTCAGGCCTCGGCGGTAGCCTTGGGCTCACGATTGTCGCGGCGCTCGGCGATACGGGCCGACTTGCCGGTACGGCCGCGCAGATAATAGAGCTTGGCGCGGCGGACGACGCCCTTGCGGACGACCTCGATCGAATCGATGTTGGGCGAATAAAGCGGGAACACGCGCTCGACGCCTTCGCCGAACGAAATCTTGCGGACGGTGAAGCTCGATCCCATTCCCTTGTTGGAACGGGCGATGCACACGCCTTCATAAGCCTGGATGCGGGTGCGCTCGCCTTCGACGACGCGCACGCCCACCTTGAGCGTGTCGCCCGGCCGGAATTCGGGGACGGTGCGCTTTGCCGAAAGCTCGGCAATCTGCTCGGCTTCGAGCTGCTGGATGAGGTTCATCTCATTCTTCCTTCTCATGCCGCGCGCCAGAGGGAGGCTGGACCCCAGCGCCGATATGGCGCTCCCAAAGGTCCGGTCTCCGTGACCGTGTATCGATCTCGGCCTGGGCTTTACGCCAGCCGGCGATCCTCGCATGATCCCCCGATCGCAGCACTTCGGGGATCGTGCGCCCTTCCCACATCAGCGGTCGGGTATAATGCGGATATTCGAGGAGGCCGCTTTCGAAGCTTTCCTCATCCCCGCTGGAAGGGGCGCCCATTACTCCGGGAAGCAGCCGAACGCAAGCATCGAGCAGCACCAGCGCGCCGATCTCACCGCCGGAGAGGACATAGTCGCCGATCGAGACGGGTTCGATCGCGCGCGTTTCGAACAGGCGTTCGTCAATCCCCTCGAAGCGGCCGCAAATGATGGCGACGCCCGGCCCGGCCGAAAGGCCTCGAATGCGTGCCTGGGTCAGCGGCGCACCGCGTGGGGTCATTGCCAGCAAGGGCGTATCCGCCGGCACCGATGCGTCGATCGCAGCGGCGAGCACGTCGGGGCGCATCACCATGCCGGCACCACCACCGGCCGGGGTATCATCGACCGAGCGATGCCGGTCGGTGGCGAAGTCGCGGATCTGGACGGCGTCGAGCGACCACTTCCCCTCTGCCAGCGCGCGGCCGGCGAGGCTGACGCCCAGCGGCCCGGGAAACATTTCCGGATAAAGCGTGAGGATGGTCGCGGCGAATGTCATGGGCGGGCGCGGCGCGCGATATAGTCAGTGACGGCGACGGTAAGGATGCCGCTCGCCAGCATCGCAAGCGTGACGATCCCCCAGCCCGCGATCAGGAATGCGTCGCCGGTCGCGTAGAGCGCGGCGAGGATGGCAAGCGGCGGGATCGACACCATCAAAGCCGCCGAGACGAGCCGCGCACCGGGCGCCATGCCACCACGCCTCGTGCCGACCACGCCGTAGGCGATAACCACGAGATAAGTGGGAATGAGCACAAGGAAGAGGGTTTCGATCGTCATTTGTTCCATCCGCCCGCTGCGCAACGCCACCAATCGGGGAAACCGGACCGCCGTGTTTCCCCGATGACGCCATAGGCGATGACTGCCAGATAAGCCCCGACCAAGGTAAGCGGCAACGGCCCGAGTGCCATCGCGTCGGCTCCATCTTGCCGGGCCTGAGCCCCAACGCGTCGCACCCCGGGCGCTCGGCATCCGCCACTACCGCCTCCAGCGCGGTCAGATTGCCGTGAATGTCGGACAGGATGGCGTAGCGCGTCATGGCCGGGTCCAATTCTCGACGCGCAGGCCAGGCACGTCCGCAAAGTCGGCTTCGTTATTAGTGATGAGGATGAGGCCGCGGCTGAGGGCATGCGCCGCCAGCAGGCGATCGAATCTGCCGCGCCTGAAGGGCAATGCTGCGAAGGCCTCGGCGTCCTCAGCCTCAAAGGACAGCAACGGCATCTGACTGCGCAGTCGCATCAGCCCTTCCTCGTCCGGGGCTTTCCCAAGTCGGGCACCGACCCCAAGCTCCGCTAGCACTATGACCGATAGCGCAATCTCTCCGCTGTCGGCCGAGCCAACCTTGCGAATCAGTACGGGAAATTGGCCACTGAAGAGATAGATGCAGCAGTTGGTATCGATCAGATACCGCACTATCGATCCTTGCCCCAATCCGGGTGATCCCACGCGCGCGGAGGATCATCGAATTCGCGCTCCTCCGGTGTAAGCGGCCTTAGCCACGGCATGGTACCCGCGATGCCCGTCAGATCAATCTTGCGTTTGGGCGCCGCGATCGGCTCGACCTTGAAGCCGGGCTTGTCCTCGCGGACGATCATCATCTCATCGCCTTCCTTCAGCCCGAGCGCCTTCGGTAGCCGCAGCGCGACCGAATTGCCCGACTTGAACACCTTGGCACGATATTCTTCGCTCATGGAGAGGCTCCGTATATACTGGATGTATATACAAAGGAATCGGACAAATCCACCGCCATTCGCGCTGAGTCTGTCGAAGACCTGTCCTGTTCCCGATGCAGTAGAAAGGCAGGCCTTCAACAAGCTCAGGCCGAACGGTTGGAGTAGAATCAACGAACCGTCAGCTGACAAACGCTTCGTCCACCATCAGCCGTTCCGCATCCCATTCGGGTACGGCCTCGGGGCGCATGGGAACCATGAAGCGCTTGCCGTCAGGGCGTTCGACCTCGATCACGTCGCCCGCGCCGAAATCATCGATCGCGACGACGACGCCCAACGCCTCACCGCCGGTCGACACGACCGGCAGGCCGAGCAGGTCGGCATAATAATATTCGCCCTCTTCGAGAGGGGGCAGCGCCGAGCGCGGCACGGTGAGCTCGGTGCCCCGCAGCCGCTCGGCGGCATTGCGATCCGGCACTTCAACGAAACGGGCAATTCCGTTGCGGAGGCTCTTGAGCGTCAGGCTACCACCGTTGAACGAGCGATAGCCTGACAGATCGGCGGTGAAGAGCTTCAAACGGACCTCGCCCGTCACGCCGTGCGCGCCGGTAACGACGGCAAGCGTGACGGGCTTGTCAGGCTTCACGCCTTGGCGTGCTCCGCACCCTCGACCGGGGCTGCGTCATCGGCGCCTTCGACCGGCGCCTGGGCCGATTCGCCCTCGTCGCTTGCCTGGTCGGCGGGCGTCGCCTCGGCCGTCGCTTCCGCGGACGCTTCGGGGGCAACGGCTTCCTCGGCCGGAGCCTCGGCGACGGTCTCTTCGGCCAGATCCGGGGTCGCCTCTTCCAGTTTCTCCGCGATCACCTCGACCGTCTCTTCCTCGGTCGCGGCCTCAGCCTCGGCAGCCTTGGCGGCACGCTCCTCGGCGCGCTCCTTGGCCTTGTCGCCAGGCACACCCTTGTTCGGGTTGTTGCGCTGGGCGCGTTCCTTGACGCCGGCGGCATCGAGGAAGCGGGCGACGCGATCGGTCGGCTGCGCGCCGACCGCCAGCCAATGCTTGGCGCGCTCGGTATCGAGGATCACGCGCTTCTCGTCATCCTTGCCGAGCAGTGGATTGTAGGTCCCGATCTTCTCGATGAAGGCGCCATCGCGCGGGCTGCGCGAATTGGCGACGACGATCCGGTAATAAGGGCGCTTCTTGGCGCCGCCGCGCGACAGGCGGATGGAAACGGACATTGATATTCTTCCTTCTTCTTCGAACCGTCATCCCAGCGAAAGCTGGGATCTCATGAGGTAATGTGCCGCCCGAGTCTCCTGAGACCCCAGCGTTCGCTGGGGTGACGGGATTGGGGGCGACGGGATCTGCGTCATCTCTTCTTCAAAAAATTCTGGAAGCCCGGGGGTAGACCTTGCGGATTGCCGCCGGGAAGCCCGGGCAGGCCGCCGGGCGGAAGCCCCGCGCCACCCATCAGCGCATCGATGTCGCCCCCGCCGCCCTTGCCGAAGAGCGCGCCCAATTTGGACAGGCCGCCCATCTTCTTCATTTTCTTCATCACGCCCGCCATCTCCTGATGCATTTTCAGGAGCTTGTTGACGTCCTGCACCGTCGTGCCGGAGCCCTTGGCAACGCGGATCTTGCGCTTTGCCGCCAGCAGTTCCGGGCGCGCGCGTTCCTTCGGCGTCATCGATCCGATGATGGCGTCCATCCGAACCAGCACCTTGTCGTCGGCGGCGCCATTGGCCATTGCCTGCTTCACCTGCTTCACGCCGGGCAACATCGCAGCGAGGCCGGACAGGCCGCCCATGCGCTTCATCTGGTCGAGCTGCGAGCGCAGATCGTTGAGGTCGAACTTCCCCTCCGACATGCGCTGCGCCATGCGCTCCGCATCTTCGACCTTGATGGTCTCGGCCGCGCGTTCAACCAGGCTGACGACGTCGCCCATTCCCAGGATGCGGCCGGCGACGCGATCGGGATGGAAGGCCTCCAGCCCGTCGAGCTTCTCGCCGGTACCGGCGAACTTGATCGGCTTGCCCGTGACGGCGCGCATCGAGAGCGCCGCGCCACCGCGCGCATCGCCGTCCATGCGGGTCAGCACGACACCGGTGAGCGCGACCTGTTCGGAGAAACTGGTGGCGACGTTGACCGCGTCCTGGCCGGTCAACGAATCGACGACGAGCAGGATCTCGTTCGGACGGGCGATGTCCGCGACCGACTTCATCTCGTCCATCAGCGCCTGATCGACATGCAGGCGACCGGCGGTGTCGAGAATGACGACGTCGAAGCCCTGCAGCCTTGCCGACTGCAGCGCGCGCTGCGCGATCTGGACGGGTGTCTGACCGGCGACGATCGGGAGGGTCGCGACATCGGCCTGCGTCCCGAGCACCGCCAGTTGCTCCTGCGCGGCCGGGCGGTTGACGTCGAGCGACGCCATCATGATCTTTTTGCCGCCGCGCTCCTTCAGGCGCTTGGCGATCTTGGCGCTGGTGGTGGTCTTGCCCGAGCCCTGCAGGCCGACCATCATCACCACCGCGGGCGGCGTCACGTCGATGTTGAGATCGGATGCGTCCGCGCCGAGCATCGCGACCAGCTCGTCGTGGACGATCTTGACGACCTGCTGGCCCGGCGTGACCGAACGCAGCACATCCTGGCCGACGGCCTTTTCGGTGGCACTATCGACGAACTGCCGGACAACCGGCAGCGCCACGTCGGCCTCGAGCAGCGCGATGCGCACCTCACGCATCGCGCCGCGCACGTCGGCTTCCGTCAGCGCGCCGCGGCCGCGCAAGCGGTCGAAGGCGGCGCCAAGCCGGTCGCTCAGACTGTCGAACATACGTGTTCCAACCTTAAAAACCCCGACGCAACGCGAAGCGAGCCGGCGGACGAAACCTCGTCGGCCGGCTCGCGCTCACCATCCCGGTGCGCGCTTATGCTTCACGTTCGTATCGGAACGATCGGTGCGCCCCTAACGCGTGAGGCGGTCAAAAGCAAGGCGGGACACTCCTCGCGGGGGACAAATCAGTACGACAGACGTCATCGAATGCTAGGTACAAAGGGTTCCGACATGATCGAGCATCGCGCCCATGGCCGCATCGTTCATCGTGCGGCCGGGCAAGGGCGGAAGCCGTGGATCGACGAGGCCAAGATTTGCGGGATCGCTCGCGGCTTTCGGGAGCGTCACGAAGCGGAAGCCGTGATGCCGGTAAAGCGCGAGCAGACGCGGAAGCATGTGCGCGTCGAACGCGCCGATATGCATCAGCAATATATCGGGCGGGGTGCGGCCGAACTGGGCCATGTGGGTGTCGTGCGACAGATTGATGCTATGCTCGGCCGCCTCGAGAAAAGTCTTTTCGAGCTCGAGGATCCCGTCCTTGTCACCTTTGGCGACGCAGCGCGCATAGGGTTCGTTGAAGGCGAAATCGCCGAAGCTCGCGGTTACCGCCGCGATCCTGTAGCCGCGCGCCGCGAGATAAGCGCGCGAGGCCGCGCGCTTGGCGGGATCGGCGCCGCCTTCGTCGAGGAATGGAAAGCGTAGCCAGCGCCAGTCCTTGCTGCCCATCAGCGGATCGAGCAAGGCTTCGTTCCGGGCGACCTCGCTCTCGAACGTCGCCTCGTCGATCCTGCTGAGGCCGAGATGCGCCCAGCCATGGTTGGCGAGAGGGAATCCCGCACGACGCCAGGCCGTGAGCACCGCCTCGGTGCCGGGCTCCTCACCCAGCCTGGCGCCGTTGATGAAGCCATAGACCTGCGGCGCGCCCGCCGCTTTCAGGGCGGCGATGATATCCTGCGCGACCTGGAGCCGCGAGACACCCTGCGGAAGCGCCGAATGCACGGGCAGATCGTCGAACGTGATCGCGATGTCACGAGCCGCGACGGGCGCGGTAAGCAACGCGAGGGCGGGAATGAAGGCACGCATCAGCGGAATACCCCCAGTGGAATAGCATCGGCGATCGCTTTGTAAGCGACGGCCGAAGGGTGGAGGTGATCGCCCGAATCATAGCGCGGAAGCATGCGATCAGGATGCTCGGGATCGCGCAGCAGGGCATCGAAATCCACCACCGCGTCAAATTCGCCGCCCGTGCGTATCCAGCGGTTGACCGCGATGCGATCCGCCTCGCTGGCGGCATCGGGATGATAATGGTTCGAGCCGACATAAGGTGTGATCGTGCAGCCGATCACCCGGATAGCCTGGGCATGCGCGCGCGCGATTATCTGCCGGTAGGCCGCGATCATATCGTCGACCAGCCGGGCGTGCTGCGCGGGCGTGCGGACATCCTGGCGGCTCAGGTTGCCGAGGTCATTGACCCCCTCCAGCACCATGAGGATCCTGGCGCCGGGACGGGCAAAGACGTCGCGGTCGAGTCTCGCCAAAGCATTTGAGCCCAGCCCGTCGGCGAGCAGACGGTTGCCGCCGATCGCCACGTTGACCACGGCGAAGTCTCGGGTAGCGCGCGTTGCCTGCAGCCGCGCGGCGAGATTGTCCGGCCAGCGATTGTCGCCATTGGTGGTGCTGCCATTGCCGTCGGTGATCGAATCGCCGAGCGTGACGATGACTCCCGCCTCGGGGGCGGCGGCGACCTCGACGCCGGAGATCTGATACCAGTGATCGACCTTGCCGAAACCGGCGAGGTCGGCGTCGGCCATGTGATCGCCGTGGACATAATAAGAGGTCGCGCGGGATCCCGGGTGGCCCGTTTGCCCGGCGGGTGCCTGTGGCAGGTAGATCGATATGGTCAGGCTGGACAATGGCGGGGCGTCAAGCTCCACCGGGTCGGACAGATAATCGGCGCCGGGCGGAATGGAGACATCGGGGCGCCCGTCGAAGGTGAGAGTGCGGTCTGTTCCCGCCATGGTGCGCGGGCTCGCTTTATCGGCCGAGCGTGCCAGATGTGCCCCACCGACAAGTAGCGCCCGCCTGCCGAACGCATTTGAAAAGCGGACGCGTAATTTGCTCCCCCCGGCGGAGAGGCGGACCACCTGACGCAGCGTGGCATCCTGCGCGTCGGCCTGCGGCAACAGGTTGCGCTCTTCCGGAATCTGTTGGGCCGAGCCCCAGCTCGCAATCCAGCGATCGGGCGCGGCGCAAGCCGCCTGGGCCAGAACAAGCGCAAAGCCGGCAATTATCCAGATTTTCATCGCAGCTAATCTCCGCCCCTGCTTGATCCCGTCGTTCACGACCGTTTTGGCGCGCCCGCCAACGCCCGGGCGATCGCGTCGCGCAGCGGGTGCGGCTTGAAATCGGCGTCATAGGGGCAACAACGCTGCGGCAGGCCGTCGGCACGTCGGCGGAAGCCCTGCAGCCAGCTATAGCGATCGGTCATGCCCCACACCATCAGCACGCTGACCTGGGGGTAGGACAAGGTACAATCGAGATAGGCGCGGGCGACGTCGGCGACCATGCGGTCGCGATCCGCGAAATCGCCCGGCGCGGCCTGATCGTTGACGTCGAATTCGGTGATCTGAAGCTTGTAGCCCATGGCGGTGACGGCATCCAGGAAAGCGCGCCAGCTCTTTTCCGCGTCCGGACCGAAGCCCGCATGCGGGGCGACCCGGCTGACCGCAATGTGGCTCTGCAGGCCGAGCGTATCGACTGGGACGCCGCGCTTGCGGAAGCCTTCGAGCAGCCGCAGCACGCCGCCGCAATGTTCGGGCGTGTCCCAGTTCATATAGTCGTTATAGACGAGCTCGCAGCCGGGCAGCGCGGCGCGCGCGGTACGGAAGGCGAGATCCAGCACGGCTTCCGGGCTCCCCATCGCTTTCGAGAAGACGGTGTCGCGCATCCGGCCCGTCTTCTCGTCGACCGCCTCGTTGACGACATCCCAGGTGTAGATGCGATTGCCATAATGGCGGGCAACGGTCCGGATATGATTGGTCAGGATCCGCGCCACGCCCTCAGCCGGATGTGCGCCATAATCGTGGCTTTCGGCCCAGCGCGGGAGCCAGCGCGGATGGTGCCAGAGCAGATTATGGCCGCGTACCTTGATGCCGTGTGCCACCGCATAATCGACAACCTCGTCGGGGCGGGCGAAGTTGAAGGAATCGGGCCCTGCCGGATGGATCGCAGGCATCTTGAGCTCGTTCTCGTGGACGATGACGCCGCATTCGGCCTCGATCAGCGCGCGATAGCGCGGATCCTGGAACTGGCCGTAGCCGACGGCGGTGCCGAAGCGGATCCCGCGCGCTTGGCCGATCGCGTCGAGCGAACCGGACGGTGCGGCCGCGATCCTTGGTGCGAAGGCCAGCGCGCCCCCTCCAGCCAAGGCCTGGCGACGAGTGACGATCATCCGAACCTCTCCTTCAACAGCGCCCGCGCTCCCTTGGCACGAAGATCCGTCAGCGCTGTGACCAGCGTCCGGCGAAAGCCTTCATGCCCGGCAAGGCCAGGCGGAAAAATTGGGTCGATCGCGAGCATGCTGGCGACAGCATCGGCGGTCGGCAAGCTGGCCGGGCCGGCGGTGCGCGCGGCCAGCGGATCGTCCACGACATGCGGCGTGCCCCTGTCGTCGCGGCCTTCCTGCCAGCGCATCCAGGCGGCCACGCCGAGCGCGAGCGTATCGACCGGCAGATCACGATCGAGCCGGGCGGCGATGGTTGCGAGCAGGCGCTGGGGCAATTTCTGCGAACCGTCCATCGCGATCTGGCGCGTGCGGTGGTTGAGTGCGGAATTGGCCAATCGGGCCATCAGCGCGCGGCGATAGGCGGCGACGTCGAGGCCGGGCGGGGGCGATAGCGTCCCCTCGGCCTCATCCCACAAGGCCTCGACGAAGGCGCGGCCGGCGGGGATCGCGACGAGCTGATGGACAAATTCGATGCCCGCCAGCGCGCCGAGATAGGCCAGGCCCGAATGGGCGCCGTTGAGCAGGCGCAGCTTGGCGTCTTCCCATGGCGCCACGGCGTCGGCAAGCTGGACGCCGAAGGCCGCGAGATCGGGTCGCTCGCCGGCGAAGCGATCCTCGATCACCCATTGGGTAAAAGCCTCGGTCTTCACCATCGCGCGGTCGACGACGCCAATCCGCTCGGCGAGCGCGGCGATATCGGCTTCCTCGGCGGCGGGAACGATGCGATCCACCATCGTCTGGGGGAATGCGCCCCTCGCCTCGATCCAGTCGCGCAAGGCCGGATCGTGATGCGCCGCGAGCGACAGCACCGCGGCCTGCAGGCGCACCCCGTTGTGCGGCACGTTGTCGCACGAGATGGCGGTGAAGGGCCCGATCCCGGCGGAACGACGGCGCGCGAGCGCGGCGACGATGAAACCCGGCGCGGTGCGTGGGCGATCGAGCGAAGCGAGATCGGCGGCGAGATCCGGATCCGCGGCGATCGGCGCGCCGGTGGCCGGATCGAGCTTGTACCCCTTTTCGGTAATGGTGAGCGTGACGAGGTGCGCGTCGGGCGCCGCCATCGCTGCAACCAGCGCAGGTGGATCCTCCGGCGCCACCAGCACGCCGCGCGAACCGCCGACCAACCGCACGTTGCTGGCCGAGCCCTCGCGCGTAGTAATTGTATAGAGATTATCCTGCGGTGCGAGCTGGTCGCGTGCGCCGGGCGAGCGCAGCGACGCGCCGAGCGTGCCCCAGCGCAGATCGCCCGCGTTGAGCACAGCCTCATACACCATCGCCTGATGCGCCTTGTGAAAGGCGCCGAGGCCGAGATGAACGATTCCGGTGCGGACCGCGCGCCGATCATAATTGGAGCGCGCGACCGCAGCGGGGAGCGTCGGCACGCTGGCGTCGGTCAGACGGTTCACAACTTATAGGCCGCCTTGACCAGATCGTACGCCAACGCACGCGCCAGCTCGTGCGCCTCATCCTCATCCAGCCGGTGTTCGGCGACGAGGCGGGCGAGGAAGGCGCAGTCCATGCGCCGCGCGACATCGTGCCGCGCCGGGATGGACATGAACGCCCGCGTATCGTCGTTGAACCCGACGCTGTTGTAGAAACCTCCGGTCTCGGTCGCGGCCTCGCGGAAACGGCGCATCCCCTCGGGGCTGTCGTGGAACCACCAGGGAGGCCCGAGACGCAGGGCGGGATAATGGCCGGCGAGCGGGGCCAGTTCACGGCTGTAGCTGTCCTCGTCGAGCGTGAAGAGGATGAGCGTCAGGCGGGGATCGTTGCCGAACCGGTCGAGCAATGGTTTGAGGCTACGGACATATTCGGTCGGCAACGGAATATCGGCGCCCTTGTCGCGCCCGAAACGGGCCAGGACGGCCGGATTGTGGCTACGATAGGCGCCGGGATGGAGCTGCATCACCATCCCGTCCTCGATCGACATGCGCGCCATTTCGGTGAGCATCTGGCCGCGGAATAGCTCGGCGTCGGCGGCATCCGCCCGGCCGCCGCGTACGCGATCATACAGGGTTTCACATTCGGCGCGGCCGAGATCGGCGGTGAAGGCGGTGGGGTGGCCGTGATCGGTCGATGTGGCGCCCGCCGCCCGGAAATAAGCGCGGCGATTTTGGTGCGCGCGCAAATAGCCGGCCCAGGTCGAGACGTCCTCGCCCGCCATCGCGCCGAACCGCTCCAGATTGCCGGCAAAGCCGATCGTCTCGGGATCGAGCACGGGATCGGGGCGGTAAGCGGTGACGACCCTGCCCTTCCAGCCGCTGTCGCGGATCGCCTTGTGATGATCGAGCGGATCGAGCGGGCTTTCGGTGGTGGCTATGAGCTCGATATTGAAGCGATCGAACAAGGCGCGCGGTCGGAAAGCGTGCGTCTTCAGCGCCGCGTCGATCGTGTCGTAATAGAGGTCGCCGGTGGCGGGTTCGAGCCTGACGTCGAGGCCGAACACCTCGACGAAAACCCAGTCGAGCCAGGCGCGCGAGGGTGTGCCGCGGAACAGATAATAATGTTCGGCGAATTTCGCCCAGATCTCGCGCGGATCCTGTTCGGTCGGGCTGCCGTCGATCGTCGGCACGCCCAGATCCTCCAGCTTTACGCCCTGCGAATAGAGCATGCGGAAGACATAATGATCGGGGACGATCAGCAATTCAGCCGGATTGGCGAAGGGCCGGTTATACGCGAACCATTCCGGATCGGTGTGGCCGTGCGGGCTGACGATCGGCAGGTCACTGACCGGCACATACAGGCCGCGCGCGATCCCGCGGGTGCGCTCGTCCGCCGGAAACAGGCGGTCGGGGTGCAGCGCAAGCCGGGTCATCAAGGGCGGCCGGCGACCAAATTGGTCACCGGTGCATAGCGCGGATTAAGCAAATGGGTGATCAGCAAGGCGAGCAAATAGGCGAGTCCGCACGCGATAAAGAAAGGCTGATAGCTTCCGACCGTGTCGAGAAGCACGCCGAGCGACTTCGATGCGATAAAGCCGCCGGCCGCCCCGGCAAAACCGCCGAGGCCGATTAACGTACCCTGCGCATAGCGCGGGAAAAGATCACCCGGGATCGCGAACAAATTGGTCGAGAAACCCTGATGCGCCGCGCAGGCCATGCCGATGACAAGGACCGCGATCCAGATGTTGCTGGCCTGCACCGCGAACATGACCGGCAGCGCGAACAAGGCGCAGATGAACATCGCTCGCTTTCGCGCGCGGCCCGTATCCACGCCCCGCTTCAGCAAATGCGACGAATACCAGCCGCCGCCGATCGCGCCGAGATCGGCAAGAATGTAGATGGCGACGAGCGGTGGGCCGAAACTCTTGAGATCGTAGCCATATTCTTTGCTGAAAAAGCCGGGCAGCCAGAACAGGAAGGTCCACCACACCGGATCGATCAGGAATCGGCCCGCCATATAGGCCCATGTCTGCCGGCGGCGGAGCACCTGACGGAAGCCCGCCCGTCCCGCATCGTCGGCAGGCTCCGCCTCGATGAACGCGCGTTCCTCAGCGCTCAGCCGCGGATGATCGGCGGGCTTGCGGTAAAATGCGAACCAGGCGCCCAGCCAGACGAGGTTGAACAGGCCGGTGATAATGAATGCCCAGCGCCAGTCGAACAACAGATAACCGACGATGTAGGATATGAGCATCGGCGTTATGATCGCGCCCACATTCGCGCCGGCGTTGAATATACCGATCGCCAGCGCGCGCTCCTTCTTCGGAAACCATTGCGACGCCGCGGCCAGCGCGGAGGGAAAGGTTCCCGCCTCACCCAGCGCGAGCGGGATCCGCGCGATCACGAAACCGGTCGTGGTCGTGACCAGGGTTTGCGCAAAATGGCCCGCGGTCCATGTCGCCATCGCCAGCAAATAGCCGGCGCGCGGGCCGATCCGATCGATCAGCCAGCCAAAGAACAGGAAGCCGATGCCGTATACGATCTGGAAATAACCGGTGACGTCCCCGTAACCGGAATTGGTCCAACCGTAGAGCTGTTCAAACTGCGGCTTAAGCACCCCGAGTACGAGCCGGTCGATATAGCTGAGTACCACCGCAGCGAACAACAAAGCGCAGATCACCCAACGGACGCGGCCGCGCGGCGGTCTGGAAACGGAGGTCGACTTGTTCATATACCCTACCAGTTGAAGAGGGTGCCGTCTTCGAGCCGGTTTACTGGCAGGAAGGCGCGCTTATATTCATATTTGGCGGCCAGCGCTTCATCCAGATCGACGCCGAGCCCGGGCTTGTCGCCGGGATGCATCATGCCATTGGCGAAGCTATAAGCGTGGGGGAAAACGGCATCGGTTTGCTCGGTATGGTGCATATATTCCTGCACTCCGAAGTTCGGCACCGAGATGCCGAAGTGGAGCGCTGCCGCCATGCACACCGGCGAAAGATCGGTGGCGCCGTGGCAGCCGGTTCTGACCTGGTAGAGATCCGCCAGCGCGGCAATTCGACGCAGGTGCGTAAGCCCGCCCGCATGGACGACGGTGGCGCGGATGAAATCGATCAGCTGATTTTCGATCAGGCCCTTGCAGTCCCAGATCGAATTGAAGACCTCGCCGACAGCCAAAGGCGTGGTCGTATGCTGCCGGATCAGGCGGAATGCCTCCTGGTTCTCGGCGGGGGTTGCGTCCTCCAGCCAGAAGGGACGGAAAGGCTCGAGGTCCTTGCCGAGCCGCCCCGCCTCGATCGGGGTCAGCCGGTGGTGGACGTCGTGGAGGAGATGAACATCCCAGCCCAATGCTTCGCGCGCTTTTTCAAACAGCTGCGGGACCGAGCGCAGATACTTCTCGGTCGACCAGACATTTTCGGTGGGCAGATCGGCGTCGGCCGGCTCGTAGAAATAGCGGTCCTTGGAGACGCCATAGGTCGAGGCGAGTCCCGGCACGCCTGACTGGATGCGGATCGCCTTATAGCCCCGCTCCTTGTAATCCAGCGCGTTGGCGATCGTCTCTTCGATATCCCGCCCATTGGCGTGGCCATAGACCATCGCGCCTTCGCGGCTGGCTCCGCCGAGCAATTGGTAGACAGGCAGGTTGGCGATCTTGCCCTTGATGTCCCACAAGGCCATGTCGACCGCCGCGATCGCGGTCATCGTTACCGGACCGCGACGCCAGTAAGCCCCCTTGTAGAGATATTGCCAGATGTCTTCGATCCGGTGCGCATCGCGCCCGATCAGGCAAGGCGCGACATGATCTTCGAGATAGGATTTCACTGCCAGTTCGCGACCGTTCAGGGTCGCATCGCCGAGACCGTACACGCCCTCGTCGGTCTGAATCCTTAACGTCACGAAATTGCGGCCCGGCGAAGTCACGATGACGCGGACCGACGTGATCTTGGGCAATCTTCTCTCCCGTCAGGCGAGCGCGGGGAGCGCGTCTCCCCCTTGTCGTCTTTGATTCTGTTTAGCCGCCGGCCCGTCAGTTGAGGTTAGCGGTATCTT
>DATMIP010000168.1:0-13324 GCA_035554515.1 Sphingomonas sp.
CAGCGCTCCCTTCTTCCACGCATAGGCGAAGCCGACCGCCAGCTCGATCAGGAAGACCATCATCGCTGCCCAGCCCGCAAAACCGATCCCGCCGAGCGCCACCGCCCACGGATAGAGGAAGGCGGCTTCGAGATCGAAGACGATGAAGAGGATCGCGACGAGGTAAAAACGCACGTCAAACTGCGCGCGGCTATCCTCGAACGCCGGAAACCCGCATTCATATTCCGCGAGCTTTTCGGGGGTAGGCTTGGACGATCCGGTGAAGCGCGATGCGATCATCGGAAGCACCACGAACGCGATCGACAGTCCCAGCGCCACGGCCAGGAACATCAGGATCGGCAGATAGCCTGCTGCGACGCTTTCCATCGATCCGAAATACTCCGTGGGGAGGCAAAAGCGGGCGCCTCAAAAGTCGCGATTTCCCTAAGCGCGCTGCATCTGCGAAGCAAGCCGCCGAGGAGTGAGAATGACTCGCAATTAGCGCTCGTCACCCCGGCGGCGGCCGGCTCCGCTGGAGATTGCCGCAGCGTTCCGAAACGCTTCTGCGGCCCGGTCTCCGTCGGGGCGACGGCTATAAGGCTATTTCCGCAGCGCGCCCGCCAGCAGCTTGTGCAGCTTCGAATGAAGCATGTCATTCGCCGCCAGGAACTCATTGCGCTCCATCGGCTGATCGCCACCGCGGAAATCGGTGACGAAGCCGCCCGCCTCCTTCACCAGCAGCAGCCCGGCGGCGACGTCCCATGGCCGCAAATCGCTTTCCCAGAAGCCATCGAACCGCCCCGCCGCGACCCACGCCAGATCCAGCGCGGCCGATCCGAAACGGCGAATACCCGCAACCTGCGGGCCGATCGCATTGTAGATCTTGGACCATTGCTCGGAATCACCATGGCCGAGAAACGGCGTTCCGGTCGCGATCAACGCGTCGGGCAGGTCGCGCCGGGCGGAAACGCGCAGTCGGCGATCGAACAGCCAGGCACCCCTGCCCTTTTCAGCCCAGAAGCTCTCATCGGTGACTGGCTGATAGACAAGGCCCTGGGTGATCTCGCCACGGCCGTTGGGCTTGGGTTCCTCGACCGCGATCGAGATCGAGAAGTGCGGAATGCCGTGGAGGAAGTTGGTCGTGCCGTCGAGCGGATCGACGATCCAGCGCGGCTTGGCGGGATCACCCTCGCGCACTCCGCCTTCTTCGCCCAGGAACCCCCAATCGGGCCGCGCGCGCTTCAATTCCTCGTAGAGCGTCTGCTCGGCGCGCTGATCGGCCTGGCTGACGAAATCGGCCGGCCCCTTGCGCGATACCTGCAGCTGCTGAACCTCGCCGAAGTCGCGGCGCAGGCGCGGCGCCGCCTTGCGCGCGGCGCGCTCCATGACGGTGATCAGGCCTGAATGGGCTACCATATAAACTCCCCCCTCCCGCTAGCGGGAGGGGTCGGGGGTGGGGCCGCGGAGACCGCGAGCGTTGTGTTCAGAGATGGGAATCCCCACCCCTCGATCCCCTCCCGCAAGCGGGAGGGGAGGTTTCGGTTATTCCGCCCTGCGGACATATTCCTGATTATATACGTCAACGACGATACGCGTGCCCGCGCCGATATGCGGCGGCACCATCACGCGCACGCCATTGTCGAGCATCGCCGGCTTGTAGGAGGAAGACGCCGTCTGGCCTTTCACCACCGCATCGGCTTCGACGATCATCGCCTCGATCGTGTCAGGCAGTTGCACCGAGATCGGGCGCTCGTCGTAAAGTTCCATCACGACGTCCATCCCGTCCTGCAGGAAGGCGGCAGCATCGCCCAACAGATCGCGCGAGAGCGTGATCTGTTCGTAGGTCGCCTTGTCCATGAAGGTCAGTTGATCGCCATCGGCGAACAGAAACTGGAAATCCGTAGTGTCGAGCCGCACCCGCTCGACCGTCTCGGCCGAACGGAAGCGGACATTGTTCTTGCGGCCGTCGATGAGGTTCTTCATCTCGACCTGCATATAGGCGCCACCCTTGCCCGGCTGGGTGTGCTGAATCTTGGTGGCTTTCCAGATGCCGCCTTCATATTCGATGATATTGCCGGGACGAATGTCCACGCCGCTGATCTTCATGTGGGTCTCGCGATTGGAAAGAGCAGGCGCGAGCCTCTAGCGGGCCGCCGCTCGCACGGCAAGGCGGGCCGCGTCAGAGCGGCTTGTCGAGAAAGGCGCGGACGGCGGCGACCGTCGCGGCAGGCTGCTCCTCCATCAGCCAGTGGCCGCTGTCGGCTATGCTCAGCTCCTGGACGTTGGTGAAGGCTGCGCGCGCCACCATTGCCATGGTCAGACCGAACGATTTGTTACCGCCGATCGCCAGAACGGGCATGCCAAGCTTGCCCTTGGCGAGGAAAGCGCGGTCGTCGATCACGTCCTGATCGAAGGCGGCAAATTGGCTGAAGCCCGCATGCATCGCGCCAGGCATGGCATAAAGTGCGGCATAATGCTGGCGCGACGCCTCGCTGAACTTGGCCGGCGTCGCCGAAAATTCATTCCAGAAGCGATCGAGATAGATGCGCTCGCGCCCCGCAACCAGCCGCTCCATGTCCGGACCGCCGAAGCGGAAATGCCAGAGAAGCGGACTTTTGAGGATTTCCTCCCATGGCCCGATTCCCGGGATCGGCGCGTCCATCAGCACCAGCCGGGTCACCCGACCCGGATTCTCGGCGACGAAGGAATAGCCGACCATGTTGCCGATATCGTGCGTGACCAGGTCGACCTTGCCGATCTTGAGCGCATCGAGCACGCCCGACACGTCGAAGCCTTGCGTCTTCTTGTCATAGCCGCCCGCCGGCTTGGCCGAGAGGCCCAGCCCACGCAGATCTGGGACGATCACGGTATGATCGCGCATCAGATTGGCAGCGAGCGGCGCCCACATGTCGCCCGTTTCACCGTAACCGTGGAGCAGCACCACTGCCGGGCCATGGCCGCCGACGCGGACATGAATCGTGGTTCCGTTGGTGGCGATATCCTGCGTGCGAAATGCAGGCGGAAACGGCTCGACCTGCGCGACCGACGGCGTGGCCGCGACAAGGAACAAGCCAACCAGATATGCGCGACGCATCGATGTCCCCCGACCTGGAAACGCCCTTGTACGTTACGAGCCGGAAACGCGCCAGCGGGCGGTCAGCCGTGCAGGCTCTTCAATATCGGGTAGGGGTTGACCTCGCTCCCCTTCCACCAGCCATCGCCTGGCGCCATGCGGTGGATCTCATAATGAAGATGCGGCGCGACGGGATCGGCATCGCCGGTCGAGCCGACCGCGCCGATCTGCTGCCCCTGCTTAACCGCTATGCCTTCGCGCAGATCGGGCGCGTAGCTGTCGAGATGCGCATAATAATCCTGCCAGGAGGAATCGGTACGCCGGACGTAGACGGTATGCCCGCCATTACGGCTCTCGAATATCTTTTCGACGATACCCGATGCCGCCGCCAGCACCGGGGTGCCCCGCGGCGCCAGGATATCGATCGCATGATGCTGGCGCGTGCCATCGCCACGCGCTTCGCCCCATGTATCGGTGAGCTGCGTGGGCGCGATCCCCGCGACGGGAATGATCAGTCCGCCGCCGGCCGGCAGGGCCGCCGCCGCCGGGGCAACCTGCGCCGTTGTCGTCGGCGCATTCGTCCCGTCGCCGCCTTTGCGCACCATCAGCGCGAACCCGCCGATGACGAGCGCGAACGCCAGCAGCAATATCCAGCCGAGCCGCGTCATTCCTGGAACGCCGCCGGCGTGCCGGCCTTGACCATCAGCGACAGCCGCGCCGCGTCCCAATTGGTAAGACGGATGCAGCCATGGCTTTCGGTGCGCCCGATCGTCTCTGGCGTAGGCGTTCCGTGAATTCCGTAATGGGGCTTGTCGAGGTCTATCCACACCACGCCGACCGGTCCGTTCGGCCCTGGTTTGAGCGTCTGCTTCTCATCCCCCGGCTTCGCATCCCAGAACAGATCCGGATTATAATGGAAGCTGGGCAGATAGGAGGTGCCCTGTATCTTCCACTCCCCTATCGGCAGCGGGTCATGTTCGCTGCCCATCGTCGCCGGGAATTGCGCGACCAGCTTGTCCTGATCGTCATAGACGCGCAGCACCCTGTCCGATTTGTCGACCACCAGCCTGGCCGCCTTTGGCTGATCGGAGGAAACGCTCAGGCTGGCAAGCATCGCGCGCCATTCGGGCTTGAGCGCGGGCGGGTAATTGGTCGCGGACGGGCGGACGTTCGGCACCTTGATCTTCACCCCCGCAACAAGCTTCGTGGTTGGGCTGTTGAGCGCGATCAATGTCGCCTTGGTCGTGTGATAACGCTCGCTGAACTCTTCCATGACGTCCGAATAGCCGAGCGAGGGCAGCTTTGCCTGATCCGCCGGCTCCTTGGGAATCGGCCCCACGAACGGCCCGGCTAGATCGGCGGGGATGAGCGCAACGTTGATCGTGCCGGGCGTCTCGGCGTGAGCCGCGAGCGCCTGAACCGTGGCTTCATCCAGCACGCCGCTCTCCCGCAGCCCACGTGCCTCCTGAAATGCTCTGAGCGCCTTTGTCAGCGACGTTCCGGGTCGCCCGTCGATCACGCCCGGACCAAAACCAAGGCGGTCGAGCAATACCTGTGCCGTCAGGACTTTCTGGTCGATACTATGCGACCTCGTTGCGGCGCCGGCCGACATTCCGGGACAAAGCGTGGCCAGTACAAGGTAAACGCCTGCAACCTTTAATGTTTTCACGTACACAATCCCTTATCTTGGTGACGGGCAGGATTGGAACGCCGCCGGGCGGTTTTCTTTCCGAAGAGCGGGATAGTGTATGCTTGAGATGCAGATTGGCCGTCGAGGCTTGCTGGGTGGCGCGCTTGCTTTCGGCGCCGCGACAATGGTCGGCGGTAAAGCGTTCGCGGCACTTCCCGAGAAGCGTCTCGCCTTCCGCAATATCCACACCAACGAGACCTTCGACGCGCGCTTCTTCGGCGCGAACGGCTGGGACCAGCAGGGTTTGGCAGAGCTCAATCATGGCCTGCGCGACTGGCGTAACAATGAATCGACGCAGATGGACCCGCAGCTGATGCTGCTGCTCAGCCAGATCCGCGACAAGCTCGATCTGGCGCCGCAGACCAAGCTCGACATGATTTCGGGCTATCGCTCACCGCAGACCAACAGCGCGCTCCGTGCGCGCGGCGGCGGGCATACGGGCGTCGCTTCCAAAAGCCAGCACATGCTCGGCAAGGCGACCGACATCCACATGCCGGGCGTGCCGCTCGATCGTCTCCACCTCGTCGCGATGTCGATGAAGGCGGGCGGCGTCGGCTATTATCCCAAGGACGGTTTCGTCCACGTCGATACGGGCCGCGTTCGCACCTGGTAGGTCGCGTCAGCGCGTTTTAGGGGCGCTGCCAATATCGTAGCGCACGATCACCGGCTTCGAGCAGCGCCCTTCGCTGCGGAACACCGTTAAATATTGGTCCGCGTTTGGCAGTTCGTTGAGCTTCTGCGCGCGGACACCCTCCTGCTCTTTGACCATGTGCGGTCCTGGCTTTTGGCAGACCTCATCCTTGATCTGCACGTCGGTCTTTGACGGCGCAGGCAGAGCGGCGGCCGCCGTGAGTGCTAAAATGCCGAGCATGGCGTCTCTCCGCTGTCCATTCCCGCAAATATATATCATTTCCGGGCGTAGCTGGACAGAGGATACGGGTCTGGCCACACTCCATTGGTCGCATGCCAACGCCCCTCACCAGAACTGAACATGTACTCGGATCGCCCGTCCGCAACCTGGTCTCGATCCTGGTCTTCATGTTCGCGGTCGTGGCGCTGGCGACTTCAGCTTACATGGCTGCGGGCTGGGGCTTCGCCGACGCCAGCTACATGGTGCTGCTAACGGTCTACACCGTCGGCTACGGCGAAGTTCATCCGATCAATACGCCTTACCTGCACGCCGTGACGATGGGCACGATGGTGCTCGGCTGCACCGGCATGATCCTGCTTACGAGCGCGCTTGTGCAGTTCTTCACGGTGATGCAGCTTCGCCAGCTATTGGGGACCAAGGGCATGGCCGACCGTATCGAGAAGCTTTCCGGCCACGTCATTATCTGCGGCTATGGCCGCATCGGCGTGATGCTCGCGCGCGATCTTGCCGCGGCGGGCACGCCGCTGATCGTGATCGAGCGCAGTGCCGATCGGTTGACCGAAGCCGAAGCCGCCGGCCACCTCATCCTCGCCGGCGATGCGACCGAAGAGGAGGTGCTGGTGCGGGCCGGCGTTGCCCGTGCGCGCACGCTCGCGACCGTGCTGCCCGACGATGCCGCGAACGTATTCATCACCTTGTCGGCGCGCAGCCTGCACCCGAGCATCGAGATTATCGCGCGCGGCGAAGTGCCCACGACAGAGAGCAAGCTTCGGCAGGCGGGCGCCAATCACGTCGTGCTCCCGACTCATATCGGCGCCGAGAGGATCGCGCGGATGGTGCTTTATCCGCAGAGCGCCGCGATCGAGGACGATGCCGAGCTGAGCCGGCTCGCGCGCGATTTCGGCCTGCTCGGCCTCACGCTCGAGCGGCTGGCGGTGGCCGTGCGGAGCACGATGGATGGCCTCAGCGTTGCCCAGGCCGAGCGGCGCGGCGGCGGCAGCTTTTTCATTGTCGGCATTTCGCGCGGCCAGCGCGATGCGATGGTGCGCCCTGCGAGCGATGAGGTCATGCACGCAGGCGACATGGTGATGGTGGTCGCAAAGCCGGGCACGGCGGCGCCCTTGTCGTTGTTCACGATACGCGAAGCCGTGCGCACCGGCCGCAACAGCTTCTGACGATCAGGCGTTCGCGAGTCGCGAGCCCCCGAGGATGGCGAGGATCGCCGCCAACGCCAGCACGTAGATTCCGATGAAGGCCGGACCGACCGTCGCCGCGAGCCACAGCGCCGATCCGATCGGAATCAGCCTCGCCGCGAAGACAGGAAAGCGCGAGGTGGCGGTTCCTGCCGAGCCTGCCAGGGCCCAAATCGCGGCAGCCAGAGCAGGATCCTTCCGCTCCGCACGTCAGCCCTTCAATATCCCGGCGAAAGCCTTGACGGCCGCCCCTTCGCCATCGGTCGCATTCCACACCGCGCTGCAGACCGCGAGGAAATCGGCCCCCGCCGCCACCAGTGGCGCGGCATTGGCGGGCGTGATCCCGCCGATCGCGACGCAGGGCAGCTCGAACAATGTTGTCCACCAGCCGAGGATCGAGGGGTCGGGATGGTGGTGCACCTCCTTGGTCGTGGTCGGATAGAAGCTCCCGAACGCGACATAATCGGCGCCTGCCTCGCCTGCTTCCATCGCCAGATGGCGGCTGTCATGACAAGTCACGCCAATCTGCGCCGCGGGCCCGAGCACCGAACGCGCCTCACGCGGATCGCCGTCGCCCTGGCCGAGATGCACGCCGTCCGCGCCCAGCCTTTTGGCGAGGGCGATACTGTCATTGACGATGAAGGAGATTTCGCGGTCGGCGCATATGCGCTGCAGCGGTTCGGCGAGCCGTGCGACACCATGATCATCCAGCCCTTTGAGGCGCAGCTGAAATGCAGCGACGGGACCGGCATCGGCGGCTGCCGCCAGCCGATCCCTAAACGCGGCGTCGATCACCGGCGGCGAGATCAGATAAAGCTGACACGCCGGCCGAAACTGGCGCTCGAACCGCTCGGAAAAGCCGGGATCGAGATCGAGCTCGTCGTCGGGAATATCCTCGCCCTCGCCCAGTTGCTCGCCCATCGATAGTTCCTTCCGCGAGCGGAATGCCCATCACCTTCGCCCAGCGTCAAGCGCGGATCGGGGCCGATTGGATCGAAGCGACGGGCTCGGACCCATAGCCCATCAGCGACCGCCAAGCCTGCGGATCGATCTCACGCGTCTCCTGTGCTGCTGCCGGGCGACCTCGGCCATGTGTCCGATCGGGCGGTGTCCCTTGTGATCAGGTGGCGCAAGGGCACCCCGCCCCGGCCTATTTCGACAATGACGGCTTCGCCAACGCCATTGCCGACGCGCGAGCTCAAACCGCCGGTAATCGGTGCCTGATCGCTGCCATGAATGTGGCCGGGTCGTCCAGCCGATGGGCGACGGCCATTACCTCGCGGCGTCCCGACCGGACCGGTGCCGCCAGATCGATAAAGACGTTCGGCCAGGCGGCGAGCGCAAGATTGCTGACGTCCTTGCGCTTGAGCGCAGCGTGATCCCAGCTTTCCCGCAGGCCGGACACCTGCTCGAGCGGGATCACGATCGTGCGCAGGCGCCCGACCCTCATTGTCAGCAAACCATCGGCAATCGTGACCGGGTAATTTCGGATCGTACGCAACAGCGCGATCAAGCCTACCACCAGGGACAGATCGGCAATCCCAACCAGGACCGCAGCTGTCCAGCCCCAGATCGCTATCGCGACGAGATGGACCACCAGCGTCTCTGCGATCGCCAGCCCGAGCAACATCGCCAGCGTCGGGGTGAGGCTGCGATGATAGGCAAACTCTTCGACGGGCAACCGTGCTCAAGCCTTATGTGTCGAAGCCTCATAGATCTCATCGATCGCTGCGCCCAGCGCCGCGTCGAATTCCTCGTCGCTCATCGCATGGTTGAGACCATCGACCAGCGCGCGGGAGAAACTTGCGATCATGCCATGATTTAGCGTCAGGAGGCGGCACGCCTCATCGCGGGGAAAGCCCCCTGACAGCGCAACCACGCGGACGACGCGCGGGTGCGCGACCAGAGGCGCATACAGATCCGGCTTCATCGGGATGGTGAGCTTGAGCATGACCTTGCGATCGCCCTGTAGCGCGTCGAGCTGCTTGGTCAGTTCGCTGAGAAGGATCGCTTCGGCAGCCTCACGTTCGTTGCTCTTGATCAGGACTTCAGGCTCGATGATCGGCACCAGTCCATGTGCGCCGATCTGTTCGGCCAGCGCGAATTGCTGCTCGGCTATCGCGGCGATGCCGGCCTGCGAGGCGAGGTTCACGACCGAGCGCATCTTCGTCCCGAAGATGCCAAGCCCGACCGCGCGATCGAGCAGCGCGTCGAGGCCGGGGATCGGTTTCATCAGCTGCACGCCGTCCTGCTCGGCCTCCAGCCCCTTGTCGACCTTGAGAAAGGGCACCACACCGCGCTCATTCCACAGGTAGGACGGCACGGCCTGGCCCTCGGCCTGCCCGTCCATCGTGCGCTCGAACAGGATCGCCGCCAGCACCTTTTCACCGGTGAAGGATGGCGCGGTCATGATCCGCACGCGCATCTGGTGCATCGCCTCGAACATTTCGGCGTCGCCCTGATAGGCGCTGTCGGGGATGCCGTAGGCGCGCAGCGCGCCCGGGGTCGAGCCGCCGCTCTGGTCGAGCGCGGCAAGGAAGCCCGCTCCCTGAGCGATTTGCCTCATCATTTTTGGGTCGTGCATAAATTTCTTTCGTTCAGCCGCTCCGAACGTAAACGCGACGCAGCGCACAAATCGCAATGAAAAAACCGGTTACATTGTGCGAATTCGGCGCCCTGTTGCGCCGGCACAATAGGCGCAAAAAAGGCAGCGCGGGCAATGAGCCCGCGCTGCCGGTTGGCCGTTAAATCGATTCAGGCGCGGCGTTGCGCCTCGAATGGCTCCTGCGTGCCGCGACGGGTCACGGCGCCAAGAAGGCCAAAACCGAGAAGCATCATCAGCCAGCCCGCGGGTTCGGGAACGGCGACAACCGCGCTGGGAGACGCGGCCGACGGGGTGCGCGCGCTCAGGTCGAACGACACGTCAAACGCGGGTGAGCCGGCACCATAAGCGATCACATTGCTGCCGGGAAAAACCCCAGACAAAAGCTTGGCCGAGTGAGCGGGCATGGCGCCTGCAACCTGCAACGCTCCGGCCAGTGCCATTGCCGTTACCGTCTTAACCATCCGACGCTTTGTCATGATATAAGCCCCTATAACAATGCTGCGAGTGCACACAATGTCAGAATATTAACCATTCGCAAAGTGAAAATATTGCAACGCACAAAAACCGTTTCCGGCAAATGACTTAGTCGCTGCGAAGCGCCGCGACTCCGGGCAGATCGCGGCCTTCCATCCATTCCAGGAAGGCGCCGCCAGCGGTCGACACGAAACTGAATCGATCGGCGACTCCGGCCTGATTCAGCGCCGCGACCGTGTCGCCGCCCCCCGCCACCGATACCAACCCGCCCGATTGCGTAAGCGCCGCCGCCGTCTGCGCAAGCGCAACCGTGGCGGTATCAAATGGCGGCGTTTCAAACGCGCCGAGCGGCCCGTTCCAGACCAGGGTGCGACATGTCTTCAACACGTCGGAAAGCGCTTCTACCGCGGCCGGGCCGATATCGAGGATCATCTCGTCCGCGGCGACCTCGTGCACGTTGATCGTACGCGTCGCCGGATTGGCGCGAAACTCCCGCGCAACGACCACATCGTAGGGAAGGTGCACGGTGCAATCGGCCTTGTCCGCCGCATCAAGGATTTCCAGAACAATGCTGGTCAAATCGTGCTCGCACAAGGACTTGCCGACATCCACGCCGCGCGCGGCGAGAAAGGTGTTCGCCATACCGCCACCGATGATCAGGTGATCGACCTTGGCCACGAGATGCTTGAGCACGTCGAGCTTGGTCGAAACCTTGGCGCCGCCGACCACCGCGGCAACCGGATGCTCGGGCTTTCCGAGCGCCATTTCCAACGCTTCGAGTTCCGCCTGCATCGAACGGCCGGCAAAGGCAGGCAGGATATGCGCCAGCGCTTCGGTCGATGCGTGGGCGCGATGCGCCGCCGAGAAAGCGTCGTTGACGTAAAAGTCACCGAGGCGCGCCATCGCTTTGGCGAGCGCGGGATCGTTCTTTTCCTCACCGGGATGGAAACGCGTATTTTCCAGGATCACGATATCGCCGGGCTGAAGGTCGCCGATCGCCGCTTCCGCCTGCGGGCCGGCGCAGTCGTCGATGAAGCGAACCTCGCGGTCCAGCACCGCGCCCAGCGGCCTGGTGACAAGCGCCAGGCTCATGTCCGGATTGCGCTCGCCCCGGGGGCGCCCGAAATGTGCAAGAACAAGGATGATCGCACCCTTGTCGGCAAGCTCGGCGATTGTCGGCGCGGCCGCGCGGAGGCGCGTATCGTCGGTGACGCGCGCTCCATCCATCGGCACGTTCAAGTCCTCACGAACCAGCACCCGCTTGCCCGCCAGTTCGCCAATGTCATCCAGCGTCTTGAAGCTGCTCACCGATCGATCCTCACCTGCTCGCCGACCCGGATGGGCCCGCCTTCGATCACCCGCGTCGTCACGCCACCCCGCCAGTGCGGGAGCAACGCGGCCTTCAGGCCCGGCACGATTTCCTCCATGCGCGAACATGGATCGCACTCGCCTGTAACTTCCAGTACCAATCCGGACTCAAAGACGAGCCGCGCGCCGCTCGTCTCCTCCAACGACAATCCCTCGACCAGCAGGTTCGCCCGCCGCTGCTCCCACGCCACGTCCGCGCGGAGATCCTGGAGCGTGTCGCGCCAGCATTCCGCCGCCATCACGGTTACCTGGCGCTTGTTGCGCCCTGGGTGCAGCGCGCCGCGAAAGTCCCCGCGAAGTCCTTCCGCTGCTGTGACCTCGACATGGTCCAGCGTCTCCATCGCGCCACGCGGCCGCGCGTGACGCGCAATGCCGAGCAGTCGGCCCATCTCCGCGCTCTAGAGGAACTTGCCCATCGCCCCGGCGGTATCGACCATCCGGTTCGAAAAGCCCCATTCGTTGTCGTACCAGCTCAATATCCGGACCAGCTTGCCCTCGAGCACCGCGGTTTCCAGACTGTCGACCGACGAAGAGTGGCTGTCGCCATTGAAGTCGATCGAGACGAGCGGGTCGGTCACATATTGCAATATGCCCTTGAGCGGCCCGCTTTCCGAGGCTGCCCTGAGCGCGCCATTAACCTCTTCGACATTGGTGTCACGCTTGGGCTGGAAGGTCAGATCCACGACCGAGACATTCGGCGTCGGCACGCGGATGGCCGAACCGTCGAGGCGCCCCTTGAGCTCGGGCAGCACCTCGCCAACCGCGCGCGCCGCTCCAGTCGTGGTTGGGATCATCGACATGGCTGCGGCGCGCGCCCTGCGCTTGTCCGGATGGATCTGGTCGAGGATCTTCTGGTCGTTGGTATAGGAGTGCACCGTCGTCATCAGACCGCGCTCTATGCCGATCGCATCGTTCAGTACCTTGGCGATCGGCGCAAGGCAGTTGGTCGTGCATGATGCGTTGGACACAAGATGGTGTTCGGCCGTCAGCTTGTCATGATTGACGCCATAGACGACGGTCAGGTCGACATTCTTCGCCGGAGCCGAAATGAGCACCTTCTTCGCGCCCGCATCGAAATGCTTTCCCGCCGTCGCGCGATCCGCGAAGAAACCGGTGCATTCCAGCGCGATACCGACATCGTCGGCCTTGTGAGGAAGCCGCGCGGGATCGCGCTCGGCGGTCACCTTGATGCGCTTGCCGTCGATGATCAGGTCATTGCCGTCGGCGCGTACCTCGCCCGGCCAGGCCCCGTGAACGCTGTCGCGCTTGAACAGCAGCGCATTGGAAGGCGCATCCGCCAGATCGTTGATCGCGACCAGCTCGAGCCCGCAGTCCGGACGCGAGATGATTGCGCGGGCTACCAGCCGGCCAATCCGTCCGAAGCCGTTGATCGCAACCCGTACCGCCATATCTTGAGCTCCTCCAGATCGCAGACATGTCTTGCCATGATCCGCGCGCGCTCCCTTTGTCGGGTGTCGCAACCACCGTCAACCGCGGCTGCGGCTTGCGAGGCGCGCGGGGAGTGCTAATGCCTGTCACATGTCGGAAGAGGCACTGAACTCCGCAACTGCGAAGCTCGAACGGGCCGTCGCCAGGCTCGAACGGGCTAGCAGTGCACGCGAATCCGCCGGCAGCGGCGTCGCCCAGGCCTATGCCTTGCTCGAGCAGCGGCATGAGACGTTGCGCGCTCGCGTCCAGGAAACGATCGAGCGGCTCGACGGTCTGATCGATCGCGGAGGAGTTCGCTGAAATGGGGCAGGTCAAGCTCAGCGTGGCGGGCCGCGCCTACGACCTCGCCTGCCGTGATGGGGAGGAGCCCCGACTCCAAATGCTGGCGACCATGCTCGATGCCAAGGCGCGCGATGCGGGGGAGCTGGTCGGTAGCACAAACGAGTCGCGCCAGCTGCTCCTCGCGGGACTGTTGCTGGCGGACGAGCTGAGCGACTTGCGCGCGGGCGCGCCCGATCCAGGTAAGGCGGCGTTGGCGCGCACGCTCGATCAATTGGCGGAATGGATAGAAACGATCGCCGAACGCCTTGAGCAAACACCCCAGACACCCTAGATAGGGATA